>JBDRPR010000257.1:0-17963 GCA_043826845.1 Bacteroidota bacterium | reverse complement strand
CAAATTATATTATCGTTGATATATCACAAGTGAGTAACAATAAGGTAGAAACAAAGTTGCTGACAAATGAGATTAATGACATTGCGTTAAACGAAGCCTATAAAACAACACAAATAGTCTTGAGAAGAATACCTGCGGGAACTTTTCTGATGGGATCACCACTTGATGAAACAGGTCGTTTTGATGATGAAATCCAGCACAAAGTGACGCTCACACGTGATTATTTTATAAGTGTGTTTCTTATTACCCAAAAACAATGGGAATTGATTATGGGTTATAATAACAGTATTACAAAACATCCATTAATCCCTGTTGATAATATGAACTGGGAAGAATGTACAGTCGAATCATAAGCTATATACAAATGAAAACATTAACACAAACAGACAGACTATTTCAAAAATTTCGAATTACAGGTGGTTTCGCTGAATATTTTTATGAAGATCGCGGAGCCATAAGCGAGAATGGGAAATGGGGCTATATTGACAGGAATGGTGACATTGTAATATCACCTGAATATGAAGCTGCAAAAATATTCTGCGAAAACTCTGCCGCTGTAATGAAAAACGGAAAATGGGGATGGATTGACAACAATGGAAAAACTCTTATTGATTTTCAGTTCGATAAAGTTATTGGTTTTTCTGAAGAAAGAGCTGCTGTATCAAGAAATGGAAAATTCGGAATAATAAACAACTCAGGATTTACTATTGCTCAATTTAAATATGACGAAATAGGTATATTCAATGATGGACTTGCACCGGTTCGTTTAGGAAATTTTTGGGGATTTATCGATACAAACGGAGAATTGAGAATTGACATAAAATGGAAAAGACCCAAAATGCTATCAGACATGCTCTATTACATGTCGTTTACTGAAGGCCTTGCATGTGTTCAAGTAAACAATAAATGGGGATTTATAAACAAAAAGGGAGATATTGTTATTGAACCTACTTATGATAGTGTTTATCCTTTTTCAGAAGGATTAGCTGCTGTCTGCAACGATATGAAATTTGGATTCGTTAATCAATTCGGACAAGAAGTAATTCCTTTAAAACTTTATGCAGGGTTACTCTTTTCAGAAGGATTTGGCGGTTTTATAGGATCTAACATGAAATGGGGATTTATCGATAAAGTTGGGAATATAGTAATTGAACCTGCTTTCGAACAAGTACATCCGTTTGGAAGTGGTATTGCCAGCGCTAAAGTTGATGGAAAATGGGGCTATCTTGATGTAAAAGGAAATTTTATTGTTAAACCAATTTACGATATGGCTTTTGGCGTTTTCGATAATATGACCTGTGCTGTATTAGAAGGCAAACGACAATACATTACAGGTGATGGAACAATAGTATTTAAAGAACATTAAAAAAAGAAACAATTATGTTAAATCTTCATCTCGAAAAACGTCTAAAACTATTAGGAGGATTACCTTTTTTCAATTATAACGGGGTCGCTCCTATTAAGCAAAACGATAAATGGGGGTTTATCTTCCCTGAGGGGAAAGTAAAAATTTTTCCTCGCTACGACAAAGTTTTCTTCTTTACTGAAGAAAAAGCAGCAGTGATGAATGACAATAAATGGGGTTTTATAAATACAAATGGTGAAATCATCATTGATCTGCAATTTCAGGCTGTTAAAATGTTTTTTGAAGGTACTGCTGCTGCACAGGATGTTAAAAATGGAAAGTGGGGCTATATCGGAGCTGATGGCAAGTATATTATTGACCCTATATATGATGAAGTATCCGGGTTTAGCGATGGATTTGCATCTGTGAAGCAAAATGGTTTGTGGTATATTATTGATATTAATGAAAAAAAGCTTGGAACCGGTACTTTTGAAGACTTAAGTATTTTTGCTGAAGGATTTTGTTTTTTCAAACAAAACGATAAATGGGGATACTTTAACAGTAAAGGAGAGATAGTAAAACAACCTGTTTACAAAGATTATGGAAACCAGACAAAACTATTTTATTTCTATTGTGAAAACTGTGCCCCCGTATGTTTGGATTCCCAATGGGGATTTCTGAATCTGAACGGTGAATGGCTTATTGCTCCACAATATCAGATGGCAAATGTATTCTCTGAATCATTAGCAGGAATAATGCAAAACAATTTATGGGGATTTATTGACATAAAGGGAAATCAGATAATTGAACCATGTTTTGAATCAGTATTAGTGTTTACTGAAGGACTTGCCGGTGTTTCCATTAATAAAAAATGGGGATATATTAGTCCCGATGGTAAAATTATTATTGAACCTGTTTTCGATATGGCACTCGGTTTCAGTGGAGGAATCGCTTTTGCAAAGCAAGGAGAAATAAGTGGCTTCATTAATAAAAAGGGTGAATTTATTTGGAAAATAATTGGTGAAAAAAAATACTATGGATAAAAAATTTCTTTTCCCCGACACAGGACAATATTTAAATTTCAATCTGGAGGGACATCTCATACATCCCAGAGAAGATGATCCATATTCTATACAAGATGCATGTATTGTTATTAACCCTATGCACTTTTGTAAACTGGATGAAAAAGGAAACATATTACCTGAGAAAGCAGACTGGGAAACCGGTTTGCGCTGCGTAAAAGATTTAAATACAGGACTTATATGGGAAACAAAGTCTCCTATACATGGAGAAATAAATTATGCAGGAGATAAGTATACATGGGAAGAACAATCCTCAGAATATGTAATAAAACTAAATAAAAATGCATATGGAGGGCATACAAACTGGCGTGTTCCCAATAAAGACGAGTTGAGATCAATAGTTGATTATGGAAAGATGAGTCCTGCTATCAATCAGGATGTTTTTCCATACATTCAGAACGATTTTTACTGGTGTGAAAATACTTACCAGATGCAGCCATATTTCGGATGGACAATTTATATGGGTTTCGGAAGTGCAACGGCAATGAGTAAGCAAAGTAAAAGAAACGTTATTGCAGTTTGCGAAGGTTATCAGCCCAAATTCGGAAAAATGGACATATCAAGATTTTCTGATAATAGTGACGGTACTGTAACCGATAATATTACAGGATTGATGTGGCAGCAGGGAGATAACCCAAGAATGAACTGGTTTCAGGCATTGGAAGCATGTAAAAACATGAATCTGGCTGGGCATAATGATTGGCGTCTGCCAAATATAAAAGAGCTAAATACAATATTGAATCTCGACAGGACTGACGGATGGTGGTATTTTATGGATGTTTTCCCTGTTGATAATTTGCAGCCTCCTCTCCTGCATTATTTCTCATCAAGCATTTATAACGGAGATTTTGCGTGGGTCACTAATTTCAACTATGGGTATGATGGCTATTATGCCGGAAAATTATCTCCTCTTCTTTTCAGAGCAGTAAGGAATATCGAACCTTTACCTCTAAAATCTAAATTTGTTTTACCTGACACTGGTCAGTTGACATGTTATGATGATGAAGGGAATTATCTGAAACAAATAAAAAATACTGAATTCGAAGGTCAGGACGGAGATACCGAAATAGCTCCGATGAAATTTGAGAAATTAGGATATAATGCAGGAATATTAAATAGTGATACAACTTCGCAGGAATCATGGTTAATGGTTCGAGACAAAAACACAGGGTTGGTTTGGGAGCTAAAATCATTTGAAAAAAACTCTTTAAATCCTTATGATAGAAAACACACATATAAAGAAGCAATTAATCATATACAAAATCTTAACCGGCATCAGTATGGTGGATTTTCGGATTGGAGAATGCCAAACAGGGAGGAACTCAGATCAATTGTTAATTACAATGACTCAATCCCTGCTTCAGATATAGATATCTTTCCGGAAATGTTACCTGAATTTTATTGGAGTTGTGATAGTTACAAAATTAATCCTTCAATGCAATGGGGTATTTATTTTGGATATGGCTGTGGCATATGTTTTAGCAATTCAAAGTTTTATAGTGTTAGGGCAGTAAGATCAGGGTATAATCCTGCATTTGGAAACCCTGCTAGATATAATTTCAGTGTTTTAGATAATGGAGTAGTAATCGATAAAAATACTGATCTGATGTGGATGCATGACGAACCTGGAGAAATGAGTTTTATCGATGCCTTAAAGTATTGCAAAAAACTTGATCTGGGTGGGTATTCAGATTGGCGATTGCCCTCAATGAAAGAAATTGCAACGCTTGTTGACCTCTCCTGCTCTGATGGAAATTGGTTTAATAAAGAAATTTTTCCTGGAGTAAAAACAAAACCACTGGGTTTTTATTGGTCTTCTTCCACTTTTGCAGCCACTTTTGGCTGGGGAGTAAATTTCCAGTTTGGATATGATGGTTATTATGCAGATAAAAAACATGGGAAGTACTGTTTACGGCCAGTCAGAAACATAAATAATAAATTATTGCTGAAATAAAATCATTACATATAATTATTAACTGATGTTACGCAAAAAAAAGAAATTAACCACAAAGAACACAAAGAAAAAATCATGACAGAAAAAGAAATAGCAAATAAAATAATCAGTATTTCAATTGAGATTCATAAAGCATCGGGTCAGGGTATGCTGAAAGATGGAATTAAAAGATTTATCAATGGCACTTTGTGAACTTTGTGTAAAACCTTTGTGCACTTTGTGGTAAAAATGTATTTGAGTTAGGTGAGTTATTAATTTTAAAAACAGAAATTTAGATTCTTATGATAAAAACATCTTTTTTGCATATTGGTGTAACATGTAACAATCCTGCTAAATTCGAGGACTTTTATTCCGAATATTTCGGATTTAAAAGAGTAAAATCAGTTTTACTGGATAATAATAAAGAATTGATTTTCCTTAAAGATGATAATAATTTTTGTTTTGAAGTTTTTCCTATGGATGAAGAACGCCCTGTTCCTCAGGCTGAAGGTGATGGTCCTCATTATCCGGGATGGCGGCATATTGCATTTATTGTGGAAAATGTTGACACTAAACTTGTTGAAATGGGAAATGATGCTGTAATTACCCTAGGACCAATTACACTTGATGAATATACAAAGGGCTGGAAAGCAGTATGGATAAAAGATCCTGAGGGAAATATAATAGAAATATGTCAGGGTTATAAAGATGAATGACATTAATATATATACAATAGATGAAAATTAACTAAATAATAGAAAAATCATGGAAATAAATTTCACTTTTTCAGATACTATTGCGGGATATGTATCAGAGTTCAATTCAGGTGAACGTAGTTTTAAATTAAAGACATCTGACAACAGGGAATTTAAAGCAACACTCACTGGCAACTGCTTTGCCCGATATGCCAGAAATCTCAATGAAGGATATCAGGATGCTACTGGTGACATAGATAAACTTTTAACACTACCCCTTCAAATGGTTTTTGCATACGGCACTTTTTATCCTGGTAGTGATTCTAGAATGGTATTCCAGGTTCAGTGGATGGTTTTTCCCGGAAAAGATCCCGAAAAATACAGACATGAAGAACCTGAATGGTGGGTTAATCAAATTGAGTCAATAGCACATAGTTACTTAAAATGGCAGTTTAACTACCCGCATGAACCCATTGATTACAAAAACTACCGCACAATGCTTCATCTTGGAGGTTCAAAAAAAGGTGACTATTTACAGGAAACAGATACAATTTCAAGGTTGGTTTATGGATTTGCTTCAGCTTATCTGTTAACGGGTAAGGATGAATTTCTCGAAGGCGCAGAAAAAGGTACTCAGTATTTACGCGACCATATGCGATTCTATGATATGGACGAAGATATTGTATATTGGTATCATGGATTAAAGGTTGAGGGTGAAAAAGAGACAAAACTCCTCACTTCCGAATTTGGAGACGATTATGACTCTATCCCAATGTACGAACAAATTTATGCTTTGGCAGGACCAACACAAACGATGCGTATAACAGGCGACCCAAAAATCATGTCAGACATTGATAAAACTCTTTCTTTGTTTGAGAGGTTTTTTAAAGACGAGAAAAATATAGGTTACTTTTCTCATATTGATCCTATAACATTAGATCCAAGAGCAGAATCACTGGAGCACAACAGAGCCAGGAAAAATTGGAATTCAGTTGGCGACCATGCTCCTGCATATTTAATAAACCTTTTTCTGGCAACAGGCGATCCAAAACATGCCGAATTTTTGGAATATACTTTTGATACAATTACAAAATTCTTTCCGGATTATGAAAATAGTCCCTTTGTTCAGGAAAAATTCTTTGAAGACTGGAGTAAAGATCAAAGTTGGGGTTGGCAACAAAACAGGGCTGTTGTGGGGCATAACTTGAAAATTGCATGGAATCTTATGAGAATGCAATCTCTGAAACCCAAAGCAGAATATCTCGATTTTGCAAAAAAAATTGCTGAATTAATGCCTGAGTATGGATGTGACAGACAAAGAGGTGGCTGGTATGATGTTGTTGAAAGAACAAAAAAACCTGATGGAATCCATCCTGAGTTCGCATGGCATGATAGAAAAGCATGGTGGCAGCAGGAACAGGCAATTTTAGCTTATCTAATTTTGTACGGAATTCTGAAAGATAATAAATATAGCAAATTTGCCCGTGAAGTTACTGCCTTTTATAATGCGTTTTTCCTTGATAGCGACGATGGTGGAGTATATTTCAATACTCTTGCAAACGGACTGCCATATCTCTTAGGTAATGAGAGATTTAAAGGAAGCCATTCAATGAGCGGATATCACAGCATGGAACTTTGCTTTTTATCAGCAACATATATAAATCTTTTAATAACCAGGCAACCTTTATTTTTATACTTTAAACCTATGCCTGGCGGATTTAAAGACAATATACTTCGGGTTTCACCTGATATTCTTCCTTCGGATAGTGTATATATCGAGGAATGTTTTATTGACGATGAACCATACTCAGATTTTGATGTAAAAAACTTAACTGTTCAATTGCCAAAAACTGATAAACAGATAAGAGTAAAAGTAAAAATATCACCCACATTATAGTTTGATTAATTTAAATTGGAGAAAGTTTAATTTATAAGAAACACAATATAATGAATGTAAATATTAGTACAAAAGATGATATAGTAATCATCACTATCGAAGGAAGTATTGACAGCAAAACTGCAGGAGACCTTCAATCGCAAATTATAGGGAAAGTGTCAGAAAGTGACAAGGTAATGTTGGTTCTTTCCAAAGTGGATTTTGTCTCCAGTGCAGGTTTGCGAATACTATTAATGGTTTACCGGCAGATAAATGCAAAAAACGGGAAAGTAGTTTTAGTAGGTGTTTCTGAAGAAATAAAAGACGTTATGTCAATGACCGGGTTTATAAATTTCTTCGAAATATCAGAGAATATTGATGATGCTCACAAATTATTTTAAAACTATGGCTGAACTCGATACAAGAATTGATTATTACCCCACTCATGAATTTAAGGGAATAAAATATCGCAGGGGGCATGTTTTACCTTTTGGAGCAACAATGGTTCCTAATGGAGTTAATTTTTCGATTTATTCAAGTGCTGCAACTTCCTGCACATTGGTTTTGTTTGAAAAAAATGCAGATCAACCATATGCGGAGATTCCATTCCCAAAGGAATTTATGATTGGTAATGTTTATTCAATGATTGTTTTTGATATCGACTTTGAAAACCTTGAGTACGGTTATAGGATGGATGGACCATTTGACCCTGCAACAGGGCACCGTTTCGATAAAAGCAAGATTCTTTCTGATCCATGTGCAAAAGCTATTGGTGGAAGAGACATTTGGCTTGCACCACCAAACTGGGATAAACTATATCCTTTTCGGTCGAGATTGGTTTTCGAAGATTTTGACTGGGAAGGTGACAAACCTCTTGAAACTCCAATCGAAGATCTGGTTATTTACGAAATGCACGTCAGAAGTTTCACCAATCATCCCACTTCAGGTGTGAAGTACAAAGGTACATTTACAGGAATCAAAGAGAAAATTCCATATTTGCTTGAGTTGGGCATCAATTGTATAGAATTAATGCCTATTTACGAATTTGATGAATATGAACACAGTAAAAAAAATCCAATAACAGGTGAATTGCTTATTAATTATTGGGGATATAGTACACTTAATTTCTTTGCACCGAAATCAGGATATGCAGCAACAGGAAAATACGGTATGCAGGTAGATGAGTTAAAAACACTAATAAAAGAATTACATAATAATGGAATTGAAGTACTTTTGGATGTAGTATTTAATCATACGGCCGAAGGTGACCATCGAGGACCGGTAATCTCATTCAAAGGAATTGATAATAAGACCTATTACATGCTGACACCTGAAGGTTATTATTTCAACTTTTCAGGAACAGGGAATACTCTTAATTGCAACCATCCTATAGTTCGCAATATGGTTCTCGATTGTTTAAGATACTGGGCATCTGAATATCATATTGATGGATTCAGATTCGATTTGGCTGCAATCTTAGGAAGGGCACAAGACGGAAGACCATTAAACAATCCTCCCCTTCTTGAATCGCTCGCTTTTGACCCTGTTTTGGCTAAATGTAAACTTATTGCTGAAGCATGGGATGCCGGAGGTTTATATCAGGTCGGATCATTTCCTTGTTATGGACGATGGGCTGAATGGAACGGAAAGTACCGCGATACAATTCGTAAATTTCTTAAAGGAGATGAAGGGGTTATTGGAGATTTATCTCAACGAATGCAGGGATCTCCTGATATGTATTCAGCTCGTGGAGCCACTGCTGGTATTAATTTTATTACCTGTCATGATGGATTTACTTTGTATGACATGGTTTCATATAACCAAAAGCATAATGAAGCAAACGGTGAAAATAATCAGGACGGAAATAACGATAACGATAGCTGGAATTGTGGCTGCGAAGGTGAAACTGAAGATATATATATCAATACTTTACGGCACAAGCAAATAAAAAATGCAATCACAATTTTGATGGTAAGCCAGGGTGTACCTATGATTTTAATGGGCGACGAAATGGGACGCACTCAATTTGGAAACAATAACACATATTGCCATGATAATGAGATCAATTGGCTTAACTGGGAATTAAAAGAAAAAAACGATGATCTATATTATTTTGTTAAGCACATAATTAATTTCAGACGTAATCATCCTGTTCTTAGAAATAAAGAGCATTTCAGGAATTATGACTACATGAATACTGGTTATTCAGATATTAGCTTCCATGGAACACTAGCATGGCAGGCTGATTGGTCAGATTCAAGCAGAATCTTTGCTTTTATGCTGGATGGAGGTCATGCGAAGAATGGCAGTCAAAATGATGATACTGTTTATGTTGCCATGAACATGTATTGGGAAGCACTTCCATTTGAGTTACCTCAATTGCCTATGGGAAAAAACTGGTATATTTCAGTTAATACTGATATGCCATCACCTTTTGATTTTCATCAATTATCAAATGAACCAAAAATTGAAGATCAGCATAACATAATAATAGGACCACGTTCTGTAATTATTTTGGTTGGAAAATAAACTTTATTAATTTAAAATATATTAATCAGGAGGAAACAATATGAGTTTTTCAGTTAAAACAGAAGTTTTTGAAAACTATTCAAAATTAACTTTAACAGGTGCTTTGGATTCATCAACTGCACCTCAGTTGCAAGAAGAAATTATGAAAATAATTCCACAAAATCCCAAGGAATTAGTGATGGATGTGGAACATCTAGACTTTATGGCATCAGCAGGTTTAAGAATAATCATCTTCGCTAAGCAGAAGTTAGGAACAACAGTCAGATTAGTGTTAGTCAAACCTCAGTACCAAATGATAGAAACATTGAAAATGACAGGTTTGATTTATAGTGTTGTCATTGTTGATCAATATCCTGAATGAAATGAGCAAAATATCAGAAACAAAAACATTTATTGCTTCTTTAGACTCATTGGAGCCAATGAGGGAATTCCTCTCAGAATCAGGGAACAAAGTTGGATTAGATAAAAATCAGATTTACAAGCTTTGTCTTGCAGTAGATGAAATTGCTACCAATATAATAAATTATGGATATCTTAAAGAAGGGATAATAACCGGAATCATAGATATAGTAATTTATAGCGATGATAAAATATTGACTGTTATACTTGAAGATAACTCTACCCCATTTAATCCTTTGGAATTTAACATTCCTGGTGAGGATGATTTGTCGTTACCCCTTGAAGAAAGACCTATAGGTGGTTTGGGAATTATGCTCGCCAAAGAAAGTGTTGATGAATTTAAATACGACTTTAAAAATGGGAAAAATATAAATATTTTTTGTGTAAAATTTCCTGATAATTAATTTGATTCTTTTATGTACAACATGACTCTACAACAAAAATTACTTCAGAAAAAATTTCTGCTTTATATTATTATGACTTTTTTCGTTATAGAGATTGAGGCACAAAAAAACAAACTGGTTTTTGCAACTCAGTGGTTGCCACAGGCACAGTTTGCAGGGTACTATGTAGCTCGCGATCAGGGATTCTATGAGGAAGCTGGAATTGATATCGAGATCATCTCTCCTTCGTCAACAATAAGTTCAATGGAAATTTTAACTAGCGAAAAAGCCGATATTGTTTCTGGTTTTTTAGTTTCAGCTATTGAGGCGCGCGGCAAAGGATTTGATCTGGTAAATATCGCTCAACTTTCACAGCATTCATCAATTATGTTTGTAAGCAAAAAATCCAGTGGAATAAATACATTAAATGACTTTAACGGTAAGAAGATAGGAATCTGGAAAAGTGACTATATGGAAGTCCCTATGTCATTAATCACAGAAAAAAAACTTAATGTTGAATGGGTGCCAATACTTTCCTCTGTTAACCTTTTTTTAATGGGAGGCATTGACTTGATGACAGTTTTGTCATATAACGAATACGACTTGATATATCTTAGCGGGGTGAATAAAGATGAACTCAACACTTTTTTTATGTCAGACTACGGTTATGACGTGCCAGAAGATGGGCTGTATGCTATGCAAAATACAGTTGAAAAACGGAAAAATGACCTCCGTGCATTTGTAAATGCAAGTCTGAAAGGATGGGAATATGCTGCAAATAACAAGGAATACACCATCGAGCTAGTGGTCAAGCTGATGCGAGAGGCCCATATACCATCATGCATTACACATCAACGATGGATGCTCGACAAAGTGCTGGACTTGCAATATATTAAAAGTGATAGTGTTATCAAAACACAGTTACATCCTGATGATTTCAATAAGGCAATCAGCATCATGCAAAAAAACGACAATTCTAAATATTCTTTTGAATATGAGGATTTTTTTCAACCGGTATTACCCGGCATAAGATATTAATACAACATGCTAATGAAAAAAATAAACAGCCTTTCCTTTCGCATTATTACGCGTGTGTTGTTGATATCCCTAACTCTCTTTATCCTCACTTTGTCGTTTTATTATTATTATTCCAGAGACGTCATCAGAGAAGTTGCTCAAAAAGACGCTATTCAACTCGCAGAAAATATTAAGGGAAATATCGAACAGAAATTCCAACCTATAGAAAAAATCCCGCAAATTATCAGCCTTATGATGGAACAGGATTTTTTAGATAAAGACTCATTGCTTAGCTTCTTGCATACTGTACTGACAAATAATGAAAATGTTTATGGAGCTGCCATTGCATTTGAACCAGATTATTACAGTGAAAAAGGCAGATATTTTTCTCCATATGCGTACAGGGATGGTGACAGTATTAAAACAATGTTTTTAGGAGGTACAAATTATGAATATTTTTATATGGACTGGTACCAGATTCCCAAAATGATTAATACACCATACTGGTCTGAACCATATTACGACGAAGGTGGAGGAGGATTCCTGATGGCAACATATTCCGTGCCTTTTTTTAAAAGATCACCCGAAGGGCGTAGATTTGCCGGTATAGCTACTGTGGATGTGGCACTTAAATATCTCACAGATATTGTTTCAGACATTAAAATATTTGAAACCGGTTATGTATTTATGTTGTCCCACAATGGATGGGTATTAGCTCACCCTGATTCTACACAAGTTATGAATGAGAGTATTTTTTCTACTTCTGAAGCATGGGGTGAACCATTGCTTCGAGAAATTGGAAGAGATCTCAAACAAGGGAAAAGTAATTTTAGAGATTATAATTTAAAGAACAAAGACAAGAGATGGATTTATTATACCCCGCTTCCTTCTGGAAAGTATTCCATTGGAGTAGTGTATCATGACAATGAGGTATTTGCTTCCCTTAATCACATGACTGTAATAATGATTATTCAAATTTTGGTAGGATTAATCTTGTTAACACTATTGACAATAAGGATAGTAAATGGAATTGCATCGCCTCTGACCCACTTTGCTAATTCAGCTCAACAAATTGCTGCCGGTGATTTCAATGTAAAACTTCCAATAATTAAGACCAAGGATGAAATGCTTGAGTTGCACAACGCATTTTCCTATATGCAGGATCAACTGACTGAATATGTAGAAAACCTTTTAAAAACCACAGCGGCTAAAGAAAGTATGGAAAGTCAGTTGCGGATTGCCAGTGAGATCCAAATGGGGATGATTCCAAAAAATGATTCAATCTGCCCTGAATTTAATGAGTTTAGCATTTGCGGTATAATGAACCCTGCAAAAGAAGTCGGCGGGGATTTATATAATTTTTTTAAAATTGACGAAGAATATCTTGGCTTTACAATTGGTGATGTTTCAGGTAAAGGAATTCCTGCTGCACTATTTATGGCCATGACAAATATTCTTATAAAAGCTATTGCAAAAAGTGGATTAAGCCCAGCCGATGTTTTATACAATGCTAATAACGAGCTATGTAAAGAGAATGATCAATGCATGTTTGTAACTTTGTTATTTGGAAAACTTAATATAAAAACAGGTGAAGTTATCTATGCTAATGCAGGACATAATCCGTTTATTCACATTAAGGGAGCCTGCAGTTCGGAATACAGAGAAATGTCTCCTGGAATGGTTTTGGCTGCTTTTGAAGGCTTTAAATTTATTAATGAAAGCATGACGCTAAAACGAAATGAAACTATTTATATGTACACCGATGGTGTGACTGAAGCAATGAATATTGACAGAAATCTTTTTGGAGAGAAAAGGTTGTTGGAATTAATTGAAAAGTCAGGCTCAATGACTGTACATGAATTGATAAAAGAAACAACAAATGGAATAGCTGACTTTGTCGATGGAAATGAACAATCAGATGATATTACTATTTTGGCGTTGCGTTATCTTCCGGAAGGAAAGGTTGAAAATTCAGCTATATAATCTTCCTTGACCTACTTAATTTGTTTATGTAAAATATGCTATATGAACACAATTATAAAATTTTCGTTTATTCTATTCTTTTTAAGCCTTTCATTTCAATCATTTGGACAGGAAAATAAGAAAATCACAACTGTCAATCTTACAAATTCATTGACTGAAATTATTTTTACAGAACCGGAATATGTATCATCTGTAGTTATTTCTTCCGGTAATGATGGCGTATTGATGATTGATAATGGTTCGAAAGAATCGTATCAGGATCTTATTGCAACTATCAAAACAATTTGCGACAAAGAATTGAAATATATTATTCTTACACACTGGCATTTCGACCATACAAACGGTGATTCATTAAATGCAAATGATGTATCACTGATTTCACATCCATACACCAGACAACTTCTATCTGAAGATCAGACATTATTAGGAATGCCAATCAAAGCTCATACTAACAATATTTTGCCACAAATTACAATTGATTCGAAAACAACAATCTATTTTAATGATGATACTGTCGAAATTATTCCTTTAACGGGCGGACATACAGGTGGTGATCTGATCGTATATTTTAAAAATTCAAAAGTTTTGCATATCGGTGACCTTATTTTTTCTGATGTATTTGCATTCTATGATATTGACCATCGTGGTAATGTTTTTAAAGCCATTGAGAACATTCAAAAAATTATTGACATAATGCCAGCCGATACCAGAATTATTCCCTCACATGGCAGAGAAATTAGTATTGCCGATCTAAAAGACTATAAGAATATGATTATTGAAACAAGTAATCTTGTGAAGAAAGAGATTGAAAAAGGAAAATCTCTTGAAACATTGAAAAAAGAAAATGTATTGAAGAATTACTCTGATTGGGCAAAAGGGTTTACATGTGAGGATTGGATTGATTTTGTTTACAAGTCGTTATCAAAATAAGCTAATACCGACTGGCTAACAAGATAATTAAAACAACTCGCTTCACTTTTGTTATAAAACTTTTTAGCCTTCGGCATTAACCAAACCAACCAAAAGATTTCATTTTATTCATCTTTTCGGCGGTTTGGTATAACATAAATTTAATGACATTAAATCTCATTTATACTTTCTACTTTTTAAAAATAAAATACACAGCCAGAATCAGAAAAACAAAACCAATAAAATGATTTAGCCTAAAAGTTTCATTTCGGAATACAACAAGTGAAAAAACCGTAAAAACCATAAGTGTAATAACTTCCTGAATTACTTTTAATTCAATCAAAGAAAAAGGACCACCGTATTCTTTAAATCCTATACGGTTTGCAGGAACCTGGAAACAATACTCAAACAAAGCAATTCCCCAACTTATGAGTATAACGGAGATAATTCCAAGTTTACTAAACCATTTAAGTTCAGCAAATTTCAAATGACCGTACCATGCAACAGTCATAAATATATTTGACAGAATCAGTAAAAGAATTGTGTACAGACCTTTCATTTTCAGTTATTTTTAATTTTTATTGAGAAATTGAATTTTTGGAATTGTTGCAAAATTATTTAATATTTGAATATCATCAATTAAATTAATACCTGAATTCTTTTAATAAATTTTATAGAATTATTGAAAACGAAACTTCAAATTTAACATATAGATTACCTGAAAATTTCATAAATATGTTATTCACTTCATATTGTTAATATTTGATGTGAATTATTAAAATTGGTAACCAATCAATATTTATCTTTGTAAATATAAAAAGCCTGTGTGCTATGGTTACAGATAAAGAAATAAAAGCATTGATTACATTAATAGATGATCCTGATGTTGAAATCTTTAAAGCTGTAGAAGAACAAATTCTGGAAAAGGGCATATCAATAATTGATAAGCTTGAAGAAGCATGGGAAAATGCCCCTAATGAAATATCACAGGTCAGGTTAGAAAACATAATCCAAAAGATTCAGTTTTCTGAAATAATAAAATTATTGAAAGATTGGAAAGATAAAGAATCTGACAATCTGCTAAAAGGAATATATGTTATCTGCAAATTTCATTATCCTGACCTGCAATTTCATGAATTAAAAAATGCACTTGACATTATTGTAAAAGATGTATGGCTTGAATTGAATGATAATCTTACAGCTCTGGAAAAAGTTCGGATTATCAACCATATATTATTTGATGTATATCAGTTTGGCAAAAACTCTTCTGATTTTTATACACCGGATAATTCGTATTTAAATAAAGTTATTGAGCACAAAAAAGGAAATCCAATCAGTTTATGCATTTTGTATGCTATTGTTGCTCAGGAATTAAAAATACCTATTTATGGTGTGAATTTACCGAAAAACTTTATTCTTGCATATAAGGATGAAAATGATATTACTAAATACATTGATGAATTATCTGATGATGTATTGTTTTATATTAATCCATTTAACAAAGGCGGTGTTTTCGGGAAAAAAGAAATTGACTATTATCTGAAACAATTGAATATTGAACCACAGAAATCCTTTTACCAGCCTTGCAATAATATCGAAATTATCCGGCGACTTATTCTTACCCTGATGCATGCTTACGAAAAAGAAGAGAATTCATATAAAACAGAAGATCTGAAGATTCTTTTTTCTATTCTTAAGGATTAAAAATCTTTAAAATATTTTCTTTTATCCTTTGCTTTTGTTCATTTGTAAGATTTGATCCACTTGGTAAGCAAATACCGTTATTAAAAAGCTTTTCTGATGTACCATCAACATACGATGGACAGTCCGCAAATACCGGCTGAAGATGCATCGGTTTCCACAATGGTCGGCACTCAATATTTTCCTTTTCAAGTTTTTCTCTAAGAGTATCAGGAGTAACACCATGACTTGCATTAGGATTAATTAATATCGTAGTTAACCATCGATTAGAAAAATGACCTTCAGGTTCTTCCAAAAAATGAGTGCCCTCAATATTTTTAAATAAATCTTTATAAAACAAAAAATTATTTCGCCTTGCTTCTACTCTATCAGAAATCACAGAAAGCTGACCTCTCCCGATCCCTGCAAGGACATTACTCATCCTGTAATTAAAACCAATATGAGAATGTTGATAGAAAGGTGATTTATCCCTTGCCTGGGTAGCTAAAAATCTTGCCTTTTCAATAAATTCCTTCCTGTTTGAAAATAAGGCCCCTCCTCCACTTGTAGTTATAATTTTATTTCCGTTAAACGATAAAACTCCCATATCGCCATAAATTCCAACGTGTTTGTTTTTATAGAAACTCCCTAGAGCTTCTGCAGCATCTTCGATCACCGGGATGTTAAATTCGCCGGATATTTTCATAATTTCTTCAACTTTAGCCGGCATTCCATATAAATGTACAAGAATGATCGCTTTTGGCTTCTTCCCTTTTGAAATTCTGTCTAAAATTGCTTTTCTCAACAATACTGGTGATATATTCCATGTTTCATCTTCACTATCAACTAATACAGGAATTGCTCCCTGATACACAATTGGATTAACTGATGCTGAAAATGTAAAACCTGAAACCAAAACTTCATCTCCGGTTTTTATTCCCAATAAAATAAGAGCTAAATGTATTGCAGCAGTTCCTGAACTCAAGGCAGCAACATGACCAGTTTTCAGATAGTCCGCAAGTTCCGCCTCAAAATTGTCAACATTTGGTCCAAGCGGTGCAACCCAATTCTTTTCAAATGCTTCATTAATATATTTCATCTCATTCCCGCACATATGAGGAGATGAAAGGTAAATTCTGTCTTTTATGTTTGCCATATAAAATTATCTATCGAAAAATTGTTTTTAAAATAATTTTTAAATCCAACCAAAATGTCCGGTTATGATAATATTCAAGATTAATTTTGATTTTATCGGGATAAATCACTTCATTATTAAATTTTAACGGATCTTCAGAATTTGCAAGCAGTTCTTCTTCATCTGCATACTTCAAACTTGCCGGACCAGTAATTCCCGGTCTAAGCTTCAGAATTAACCTTTCTTCTCCCTTTAAGATGTCTGCATATCCCTGCACATCAGGTCTCGGACCGACAAAACTCATCTTACCAAACAATACATTTAGCAACTCCGGCAATTCATCCAATTTGTACTTTCTTAAAAATCTTCCGATTGAAGTAATCCGGCTATCACCTTTAACAGAGATTGTATTTTTTCCATCATTCAGATACATTGTGCGAAACTTATAAATAGTAAATAACTTACCTCCCTTTCCAACACGCTTTTGTGTAAATAGTACAGGCCCTTTTGAACCAAAGAAGATAATAATGCCAATTACTAAAAAGACTGGCAATAAGATTATTAATCCAAACAATGCTGAAATAAAATCAAAAATCAGTTTCATTATAAAAGAAAATTCCGAAAAAAATTTCGTTATAAAAGTACGTAATTATAAAACATGTACTAACCCAAATTCATGTTAATTTATTGAAAAGTCAATAACAGAATTAGTATAAATGCTTTTCAGATAGCTTTTTTACTAATCAGTATGTAGAGTACATAAAATACTTTGAGTCAGCTAAAGTTCGTAAAGCTGCAATTCACATAAAGTTATAGAAACAAAAATGAGTCAGTCCATAATATCATACTGCGACCATTCGTTGCACACCTGTTTTGTGCAATGCATTACCCATTAACTGTTTTCATTGATAAATAATTTTCGAATTGATCAACTTTCTTTGCCCTCAAGCCGGGCAGGCTTTTCCTTTTTGCTTGACCAAAAAGGAAACAAAAAAGT
>JBDRPR010000256.1:0-17451 GCA_043826845.1 Bacteroidota bacterium | reverse complement strand
GCTGGTTCTTTATTTTAGAATAACAAATTCCCTGTAATTATTTATATCTATTATTTTTCCTTCGGCACTGTATCTTTCCATGAACGGTTTAGGAAGCTTAGAGTTTTCTTTAGCTTTCCATTTAAATTCAAATCCATATATTTTACCTTCGCGCTCTTCAACATAATCTACTTCCTGTTGCTGAATTGTCCTCCAAAAATAGGGCTTCGCAAAACTATTTTTATAATGATTCTGTTTGATTCTCTCTGATATTAAAAAATTTTCCCATAACGCTCCTTTGTCTGTTCTTAAATCTAATCCAATAAAATTTCCTATTATCATATTTCTTATACCATTGTCATAAAAGTAAATTTTCTTGTTTGCCTTGATCTCATCTCTGCTGTTTTTGCTATAACAACCTAATTTAAAGACTATATAGCCTTTTTGTAGTATATCAATATATTTACTAATTGTATTTTTATCTATTCCAATTAATTGTGAAAGTTCATTATAGCTAACTTCAGAGCCAAGTTGTAATGCAAGAGCTTGTGCTAATTTTTCTAATATTTCCGGCTTTTTAATTCCTGCATAACTTAAAATATCTTTATACAAATAGCTATTTACGATATTTTTCAAAACCTCTTTTTCTTCTCCTTGATTATTTAAAACATCTGGATAAAATCCGTAAAGCAATCTGCTTTCAAGTTGTTGTTCTGATTTTAAATAACCATTGTGATTTTCAAACTCCTCCCATGTAATTGGGAACATTTCATATTCCCATTTTCGACCTGTTAATGGCTCATTAAGTTTGCCAGATAAATCAAACGAAGAAGATCTGCTTACAATTAATTGAACAGTATTAAATTGATCTGTAATTATTTTTAATGTAATTCCTATTTCTTCTACTCTTTGAGCTTCATCTATAAAAACAGTTTTGTGCTTACCAATAATACTTCTTAGCTGTTCTGTGTTTGGAATTGTTAACTTACTCCTTATTAATGGGTCATCACAATCTAAAAATAAATGTGGAATCTTTTTTAAGACTTCGTTGATTATCGTGGTTTTCCCAACTTGTCTTGGACCAATAAGAACAATAGCTTTGCCTTTTCCTAATTTTTTCTTTACTAATTCACCAATAAACCGTTTATACATATGATTTTTTCACAAATATAATAATTATTTCGTGAATCTATTCACCAATTTATATATATATTTGGTGAATCTATTTTTTTAGGGCTTGATCACCATCGAAAAGATACTGCAGGAAAGAGAGGGAGAACAGTGTGAGTGTGAGCAGTTTGAGTGTGAGTTTTGAGGGAAAAAAGACTATCCCGACAATTTTTTATTCCTCATGTTACCAATTGGCTTTTTTTAATTGTCCAAATATTATTTTATCCCCTATCAATCTGTTTATTATCATTCTCCCCTTTATCAAGTTGTTTGGCATTTTGACTTGTCACAACTTTTTTGCCTGTTTTTTCTTCTATTTCACGTCTTGTATTTCCAGCAATTGTCCCACCTTGTTTGGCAATCCTTTTGCTATCGTCAAATGATTTAGGATGTTTTTCTTTAGAAATCTCAGAAGTAGTTGCTTCGGCAAGCATATTTAATACTAATTCAAGGTTGGTCATATGGTCACGCAGATTTTCCCTTTTGAGGTCTTTGAGATTTTTATACTGTTTTGTTGAATAACCACTCCATGCTTTTGTAATCTCATCAGTTAGGATAGCATATTCTTGTCCTTTTTGAATGCCCCTATTTTCCCATTCATCAGTAAGTTCTTTCCTTACCTCGATGCTTTTGAGTCTTTGATTTATCCATTCCTTACTATATCCTTTACGCAAATATGTTTCCATCAACCGATCTAAACCTATTTCGGGATCTTCAATTTCATCAATACGTTCGCTTCCAACACGTGCAAGCCAAATTTTAAACGGCTCTGCTTTAGGTGATGGAACACTTTGAATAATTCTGAAAAGCTGTTCAGTATCAGCTACATCACTTAGTCTCATTTTGCCGTCAGCAGCCTTCATTTTCAAACCGTGACAATTCGTCACGGTTTCATTTCCTTCTTCTTTTAATCGTTGTTTAAGTTTTCTCCAGTAAGATTGTGGATCAACGCTTTCTGAAAGCGCACCAACAACATCAACAATTGAAAAATACCATTTCTCCTGTTCGTCATCCCAATGAGTCCGTATTTGCTTATCATTAAAGAGTTTCATTGCGTTTTCTTTGATCATATACAAAGTATTTATTATACTTCAAAAGTATTTATAAATTTCATAAAGCTAAATTATTCACCATTTATTTTGTCGTCAAGTGAAACCGGAAAAATAATGTCTGTTCTCTGTTTTGTCCATTAATGAATTTCATCTGTTTATAATTTATTTTTAATGGTCAGATGTAATATCCATGATGAACATTCCTAGTTTGTGTAATCTTTATTACATGGATATTTCATGTATTAAAGACAACCTTATTATCAATATCTTCCAAATTAAAACATAACTATTTTACTGATTGTTAATATCTTATTGACTTATTAACATTCCGGGTTATTAGACAGTCTGACGGTTGCGGGTTTGTGGAGCCAGCGAGGTTTTCACGCTGGTGTGGTTGAAAGTATTTCGGTTGTCGTCTCATGTCTTACCTGTCCAAATGCTTGTCTGCCGCCGGTTATACAAAACTGCTGTTATAGGCATGGTTTGCCTGTATCGAAATACGAATTGATTCAATTTATTTCGGAACATCTATCTTTTTATATTCAATATCACTGCAAAAAACCATAACTTTCGTTGTACCTGTTAAGTGGTCTTTTATTAAATTAAATTCTACAAGAAAACCATTCGGAGAATTTGGTTCTGTTTTTTTCCGGCATATAACAGCTGTCTCAATTCCTGATTTATCGTACTGTTCGAACGATTTTGAAAGATCATCCCATTGTGCGCCCTTGTTTCTATACCAATCTGCTCCCGTTATATATGTTTTTGCAACTATATAACCGGAACATTCTTTTTGAAACAATTCTTTGACCTTTGCTTTGATTTGTTCCTTGTCAGAGCCGGTGTAAGCATCTACCGGTTCACTAAAGGTCATCGATTTAATATATCTTGCCTTACCTTCAGCCTTCTTAGGTTCTATTTGCTTTTCCTTGTTTTCAATTTTCTGTACCATTCCCAAATAGGTTGTATCACTTTCCCCATTCTGCATTTTCATCAGTTCAGCGTAAGTGGCTGCTTTCATGAAATCCTTATCCATCGTTTTCCACATAGAATATGGACCGTCCGGATCATCATGTGTTTGCAATGCTGCCTTTACATGTATATCAACCATATGCAGATTGAAACTGAATTCTTTTACCATGGTTTCGTATGTGTATCTTTCTTTCATCGATTTAATAAATACATCGAGCCAATACTCTGCATTTGTAATTTCGATGGCTATTGAATCCTTCGGGTCAGCTTTTATTTCAGTTGCATATTTATTTCTCATTGCTTCAATCTGGCTTTTTGCATCAGGAATCTTCTTTACCTCGTCAAGAAGCTGTTCATCTTTATAAATGTATTGGTACAGTTGCGAGATTTGTCTTAACCCGGTAAGATCAGCATCCCTTTGTGAAAATGAAAGTATCGGAATTGCCAAAATTGCGACTAATACAGCAAGTTTTTTCATAATTTCAGATTTAAAGATTTCTACTCGTATAGCTTTTCGATTTCGCTCCGTTTTTGAAATGGTTTCTGGTCTCCATTTTTATTTTTCTGTAGTGTTGACGTCCTTGCAAACTTGCCCATAACGTGTTTATATGCCAAGGTTAATTACACCAACACTATATAAATCTGTTATATTTGATTAGTTTTTATTTACATTATCTCCCAAAATTAAAACAATAACCGTCATCATTCAATATTTTCTGAGTTTTTTTTCAATGCAAATGCTCTGACAATTCATTTATTCAAGCTTTATCGGAAATTTACCCGCTTTTACCGAAAATGACTTGTGATGCACAGGTGCAATTTGTTCAACAGATTTTAATTCAACAATTACTTTATTTTCAATAATCAAGTCAGCTCTATACCCTATGTTCCACATCCCTTGCAACTTCCCGCTGGCCCTCGGTTTGAACTATTCGAAAATTTCTAATAGTTCGGTTCTCTTCAATCTGCAGGAAAGAGAGGGAGAACAATGTGAGTGTGAGTGTGAGTGTGAGCGTGAGTGTGAGTTTGAGCAAGAGCCGAATTATCACATAGGTGCTATTACCAACTGCCGGTTTATTATTCACTTAATCTGTTTTCTATATCCATTCTTTGGTGTAGAATCCTGATAATTTCCACAATGTTATTTTTCTGATCAATTCTATAAAAGATAAAATGTGATTTAATTCTTGAACTATAATATCCTTTCCTGACTATACTGAAGTCAAAGCCAGAGTCAGGTTTTTGTGCTATATATTCAATTTCGTCCATAATTAAGTTTAAGTATCTGTCCGCTTGTTCAATGGACCAGTTTTCAAAAGTGTACAGCCAAATATTCTCGAGGTCTTGACTTGCCAGAAGGCTAATTTTGTATTTCATTATTCCGTCAAGTGTTTTTCGTGAATATTTTCAAGAAAAACCTTGCGGTCAAAATCTTTTACAAATCCTGATTTTTCACCTTTCTTTAATTCCTTAATCAGTTCCGCTTTTTTTGATTGTTCATATTCGAAAAGTCTAAGTGCAGCTCTTATAACTTCACTAGCTGATGCGAATTTACCGGTTTTTATTTGTTGGTTAATGAAATTCTCAAAATAGTCACCTAGTAATATGGATGTATTCTTTGCCATAATTTTAAATGTTTTTACAAAGATACCAATTATTGGTATTCGAAGCATTTTTTTTTGGAAAATACCAGTTTTTAAAACTGCTAATTTTTGATTCTGAAAAAAATTATAGCAGCGTTAAGGCTGAGGCTAAAAGCTGGCAGGCATTACGGAGCACTACGCTTTCAACCTGTGATAATGATTATTAGTTGCAATACCCTTTAAATTAGCACTTTTCGTCTGCTTGATTTTAGCCTTTGTAGCAAACGTGGTTTATGCAATCTTGAATTCACCATCTAATAATTCAACATTAAAATTAACTTTAGCTTTTAATGCTCTGAAAACACGTAAAATTGTCTCAATCGTTACGTTTTTTGCGTTTCGCTCAATCCTTGATATTTGAGATTTTTGAACTCCAATCAGCTCTCCAAGTTGAGTTTGTGTTAAATTCCTCTCCTGTCTGGTTTGTTTTATCATTTCTCCTAATAAATCAAGTCTGAGTTCATATTCGTACTTGTCTCGTTTGTCTGTACCAATTTTCCCTAAATGTTTGTCTTTAGCCTCTTCAAATGTGTAAATTCTCAATTTCTTTTTTTTCATGACATACATTATTTATCATTGCAAAGATAACAAAAGTTCTAATATATGGAAACTTTTATTATTTCTTTTCACTATGGTTGGTAACGTTGAGTATAAGAATAGTAGCCGACTTGCGAGCTTTTTCACTGTCACCCGCTAGAAACTTTTTGTATGTTACTTACCTTTCAAGTCGCTCTTTCATAAGCTATTGAGCATAGGTGCTATTAGGCAAAGTTTTTGTCTATCCAACTATCTAATTCATTAAAAGATACTATTCTATTTTCAGATGTTATTACCGGAAAGCGACTAATCACATAGTGTTCTATGTTAGAGATATTAAGTTTTTTAGTTAATAGATTTTCTCTCTTTTTTTCTTTTTCTAAAGCTTTATAATAGTAATTGACCAGATAACGATTATATCTATTAAATCTTTTTGGGTTAGACTCAATTAATGCTAAGTCTATTGAATTGTTTTTACATTGAAAATTGTGAATAGTATTATCTTTAATTGTAACAACATCGAATTCCTTTTGATTTATTCTTGTAATATCAGTAATCTTAAAACCTTTTCCTTTGAGTTTTTCTTTGATAATATCTTCAAAAACAAACCCAGAATGTATTTGAAATCTCTTAATTTTATATAACACAACATTCTTATAATAATAGAGAAATCTCATCATTAAATTAAGGTTAGAATTATAATAAGAACCGACCTTGATTAAAGGATGATAAGAATTAAGATTTACAGCGTAATTGTCTGATTTATTAAGTAAATATTGTTTTATCTCTTTTTGTGTTCTTTCAGAATAGAAACTTATAATACTATTAAATTCAATAACACTTATAGACATAAAATAATCATCATTAATGTTATCTAGTAATTTATAGATAATTGATTTATATACTTTGAAATCCGATTCTTCAATTGAATAAAAAGAATAGGAAGATTCTATCAACTTAATAGAATTTTGTAATTCGAGAATTGAGAATATTTTATTTTTTTCGAGTGTTTTACTATCATATTTTTTCAGTTGGTCTGCCCTGAATAATACTTGGTCCATTAGCGAAATTCTTTCAGGCTCATTAAATAATTTTTCAAGAGGTTGATATTGATAATTACCTATCATTTTTTTACCATCTGAAATCACCTTAAAATCATTGTATAACTCCAGTAGTAGCTTTTGATAATTAATTGATGTTATGCCTACACAACTAAATTCAATAGTAGGGAGTAACTCATTTATTAAGTGAATTTCTTCGATTCTTTTTGCCCCTTTTCCTATCCTAGGAATGATATATAAAAATGTCACTAAGTATCTTCTTCTTGATTGATAGTATATGATTGCGTTTCCTATTGTGTTTAAATTTATTCCATAACCAAAAGAGTAAATTCCTTGTGACTTAAATGCTAAATTAATGGCTGCAGTCATTAACATTAATCGTAAAAACCGAGATGAAGCATCTTCACCATAGGACGCTTTTATTATCTCAATTATTTCCTTAATGTCATTAGGATTTGATATAAAATTTTCGTCTAATGGGGTAGATAGTATTTTCTCATAATCCTTTATTACATCTATGCCAAATAACGGAATATTGATAAATTCTTCAATTGATAAAACAATGTTGTGCCATTTATGAAATGTATCTATTGGGTCTAAATCTAGAAGTTTCAAACTAATACCACTAGTGTGTTTTTCAATTTGCTCATCTAATATTTTTCTCAATTCTTCTCCTGAAAATTCACCAGTCGGATTATTCATTGTGTTTTGATTATCGAAAATATTTATTGTAAATCTCTTCACCCATTTTTCTATATTGACTAGATTTATATTTCTTAAAATCAAATTTGTCAATACCCTTTAGTTTTATTTTATAATCGTCAATTGTTGAAACTTTATTATTTTCAATTAGTAATCTTAGTACATTCAAAGCGCCATTAATAAATGTAACAGTCAAAGTTCCCCTAGGATTACTTGGACGATAAGTTTCCCATTGATCTGATGCCATATTCATTTTTAAGGCAATGAATATATTGCGGATATTTTCCACTGAGAAATTCACGTATTCTTCCAACAAATCAAATTCTTTATTGTCTTTAACCTTTAGTTTTGGTTTTGCAGGATTTTTCCAAATAGAATAAATACTATCCTTAGATTTTACATCTTCAATCTTTATTAGTGGTTTTAATCCAAAACTGACAATTGAAGCTGTTTTAATTTTTCCTTTTTCATACCAGTATTGTTCAATTAAATTCCCCAATGGTCCACTTTTATTCAAACCTTGCAATATTCTCTTGCCAATCGCAACTGCAGAAAATGGACTTATCATTAATTCGATTTCTTGCTTAAGTTGTGATTTAACATTTGTTTGATTAGAATTTATTTCTAAAAATAGATTCGCTTCAAACTTTAATCTTGTCTGTTTATTTTCAGTTTTTGGGAATAAAATTCCAGTAACTAATAAATTCTGGATTTTGCGCAGTTTTGAGATAATCGGTTCGTATTGATCATCGCCCTCATGATATGCATAGGTTCGATGTTGACCATCAATTAAACCAATTATATTGCACTCATCAATTATTTCAATTAAAGCAGGAGTAACTTCTGTCGCATTCTCACCAACAAATTGACCATCTTCACTAATTGATAACAATTTGCCTTCTTTGTCATATAATTTGATTTTATCTGTTGAGATTGTTGAAATTATGTTGTTTATGAAAACTCTATTCTTTTCGGTCAAATATCTACGCATACTTGATATCTTTTTTGCTTCGAACATTCTCTGATAATGACCGATATTTTCTATATCTCTCCACCCAGATTGTCTCAAAACATATGACCTTTTTAATAAAGATTCTGCATCGATATAAAAAGATACAATTTTATAGCCCTCATCAAAAGAACTTTTTTCTTCTGGTAATATATGCCCGGAAAATTTATTTGAAGATGAAACAGATGAGTGTTTAATATTAGATCCAAATTCTTCAAAAGGAATTTTTATAAATTCAAGAAATTCATATTTGCTGGATTGTTTGATTATTTTAGTTAGACTTTTAAAATATTGAACAATGTGATAATCAAAAAAGACCACATGCTCTATTAAGTTTTTATGTTCATTCGAAATTGATTTTTTTGAACAATACAGAATTTGAAGACGTAATTCATTTTTTGAATAGTTTCCTTGAATATTATCCGTATAATAGTTTTGAAAGCTTTTAAGTTTTTCTTCTGAGAGGAGGAAATCTATAAATTTTCTTTTATCTTGATTAATCTTATCGTAAAATATTTTCTTTGAAAACAAATGATCTTTTGGATCTCCGATCGTATACTCAGTAATTAATATGATGTTTTGATTTATAAAAACATCATCCATCTCAGTTTTCTTCTGGTCATATTCAAAATGCTTACCATCAATATATGACAGCCTATAAAAGCCAATATTTTTTAGAATAGTAGATATTTCATTTCGTTGATCTCTTTTTTCCTTTAAGATAGCTTTCTCCTGTGGAGACAGCTTTTTTCTTATGGTTTGTTTTTTGGTTTTTCTTTTAGCCATACTATAAGTAATCATTTTCATTAAGATCAACACATATTTTGCTAATCACTCTGATCTTGGAAGAAGACAAGTTTGCATTTTTAATAAACGAATATGTATTCGTATTTGAATAGCCAAAATACTTTTTGACAATATTTTTTTTAGTTTCTATGAATTTAAATGATGGCTCAATGCCATACTTAGATAACGGAGGTTTAACTATCAATTTATTAATAATATGCATGAAATTTTCCTTGTCAACTTTCCCAATAATCTGGTATTCAACTTCTATTAATTTGTTCTTGGCTGTGCTTTTCCCCTTCGGATTCACAAATATTTTAAAATCTTTGAATTTTGTTTCTTTTTCAAGGTTATTGAGTAATACTCTGGCGAATTTCAAAGACCTTAAATCAAATATTCTTTTCTCAAATAAGTCCTGTTCAATAATCTGCCCAGATGCTTCATATTCAATTCTATTCTTTTTGAATGTTTTTTGTAGATAAATTTCAAACATCTCGATATAGCCCTTATTAAGTTCAAATCCTATATAATTTCTCTTCATATATGCAGATTGTGTCAATACAGTACCGCTACCAGCAAAAGGATCTAACACAATATCATTTTCATCTGAACTAATTTGAATCATAGTTGCAACCATACTCTGAGGTAATGGACAAAAATGTCGTATGTACTGATCACCCCAAGAGCCTTGAGTTGGAATTGGAAATTCCCAGACTTCTTCAAGCGCTTTTCCTCTTGGATTATACCGCTCAGGATATTTAACCCACCATTTTTTTAGCTGAGAAGTATCGTAAACCCTAACATTATCTTTATTTGTTTTATAATTTCCAGATTTTGAAAAGAAAAGAATGTACTCAAATTTTCGTTGCATAAAACCGTTTGTTGACCAAGGAACAGTTTTATCTTTTTTCCAAATTATAATATCTTGAAGCAACCAACCTATTTTTTTTAACTTGTTAGATAAATCAAAAGGTAATGTAACGACTTGATTGTTTCTTTTGAATGTATCAATAACTATCCATAAAGTTCCATCATCCTTTGTAACTTGAAAAACACCAGCAAATATTGATTTAAGGTCTTCTAAATATTCATAATATGTTTGCCCATAACCAATTTGATTATCAGAGTCATAATCTTTCATGTCAAAATAAGGGGGAGATGTAATTGTAGTTGCAACCTTTACATCTTTTGGTATCGTATCTAGAATTCTTCTAGCATCAACGTTATAAACGATATTCAATATATTTTTTTGACTCTTTTTTTTCATCTATTTCACTGTCTAGTTTGTACTCATGTTGTCAATTAAAATTTTGCCTAACAGTTGCTAGTTGGTGGACGTTGCCTTGTGTTGCGCCTGAGGCAAGGCAATGACACCAGACCCGCTTTTGGCTGTTCGTTGTTTCTATTCTCTCGTTTCGTATTCATTATTTCATTTTGTCCCACCAGTTTTTGCATTTTTTTTCTTGCACGACATTGTATTTATAAGTCAAGTTGAGTTTGATTGTTTTTATAAAAATTCGATCTAATGTCATTAATGTATTTTTCTATTCGTTCTGAACTTAGCTCATTATACTTTGGATATTTTTGTTTAATCTCAATTAGCCTTTGCACCACATTGCTATAATTGTCTTGAAGGTGTCCAAGTTTTTTTTGTAAATAGCAAGAAGTGTTGTCGGTGAAGGAACTGTTGAATTTGTTTTTTATGTAGAAAGCCCTTAAAATGTTCGCTTCAACGGAAGGATTAAGGTTTTTATAAATTGAATTTTCTTGCAAGATGTTAAGTTTATTGCTCTTAGTAAAATCATTATAGTATCTTAAATTGTAAGAGAACTTATGAAGATTAATTACTAGTGAGTCATAGTTATAGAAACACCCCTTCGCTATGCTGTTTAATTTGTCGTCTTCATTTAGCTTTACCAAATTGTTTTTAAAAGCCCAATTGTTTTCAATTGACCAAATATCAAGTTCTATATTTTGAAGTTTCAATTTAATACCTCCTTGACGATTGACACTATATGAAAAAGATGATTTTGCAATTATTTCTGCTAATTGCGAGTTTGTAATATCCACGATGATATCGATGTCTCTACTTTCTTTACCGCTTAAAAAGTCTCTAAAAAACCCACCAACAACATATGCTGTTCCCAATACAAAAATCTCATAAAAAAGGGGCATTATTTTTTCATTATCCATTTTTTTAAGAAAATGCGATTGAAATGCATTCTTAATATTTTTTGCCTCAATGTTCATCTAAAGCTTAATTCCCTTTAATTCTTGGTATAAATTAATAGCGTAACTATCCGTCATTCCAGAAATATAATCCAAAATCAATTGTAGTTTTTTGTATTCTTCGTTTTCGTATTTTTCAATGTTTGAAAATACATATCTGTAGCTGGAAGATATTAATTTGTATACACGGGACTCATAAGTGTTTCCTTTTTCTTGAAAGTGTACACTTTTTGAAGCTTTAGTGAAAATTTTCAATAGTCCATAAATTGCCTCCCAACCCGCAATTTCTTTTTTCACAATATGTTTGTTGTCAAACACTATATACTGAATTTGTTTATAAGCTTCCCTTATATCCGATGCGTTAGATACTTCAATTATTTCATTTTCTAAAGTGCCTTGCATTATATCATCGTAACGGGCTTCAAAAGTCTTAATAATTTGTTCGATCATTAATTGTTGAGTAAAAATTCTGAATTGCTGTATGATAATTGAAGTGTCAATGTTAGCAACTTTGGAAAATTTATCAATTAATTCATTTAATCTCTTTAGAACTTGCTCTTTGTTTATAGTTAAATATTTTTCAAAAATTTCTCTGACTTCATAAATATCAACAATTCCAAGTTTCACACCATCCTCAATGTCAGCTGCACTATATGCAATATCGTCTGCGGCTTCTAATAAATAAACAACAGGACTTCTTCTATTATTCAATTGTAGATGATTGTTTATCTCCTTGTATGTATTTTCTTCTGTAACAAAATATCCAAATTTCTTTCTTGCAATTTCAGTCCATTTGACTTGATTTCCATCTAATGAATTCGACGGATATTTAATAATTGATGCTAAAGAAGAATACGTTAGATTGTAACCAAATTCATCTCCAAAATAATAGAGTTTAGATAAAACCCTAAATGTCTGTACGTTACCGTCAAAATGTTTTAAGTCTGCCATTTCTCTGTCAGAAAGAGTAGTTTCCTTATTGTCCTTAAAATAATCAGTAAAAAACTTGATTACAGCTTTTTCTCCAAAGTGTCCAAAGGGTGGATTACCTAAATCATGAACCAAACCAGAAACTCTCAACAGTGAACTGAGAAGCCCTTTTTGCTCTGCTTCAATGTCTCCTTTTGTAAGTAGTATTTTTTCTAAGCTTTGTGCGATAGAACTAGCGATATACGATACTTCTAATGAATGTGTCAATCTTGTTCTTGTGTAGTCACTTTGCTCAAGAGGAAAAACTTGAGTTTTATCTTGTAGTCGTCTTATTGGCGCACTTGAAATAAGTCTACCGTAATCGTTTTCAAATGAATTTCGTCCGTCAGACGGAATTGGCTTTGATTTTTCTCTAAATCTTTTTTCTTCTAATAAAAGTTTCCACTTGTCTTTGTGTTTCATTTATTTTATTTAGTTAATCATTTTATTATTATATGGTCGTTCTTACAATGACCGCCAACTTGTCTACAGGCATAGGCTAATTACACCACCACTATATAAATCCGTCATGTTTATATAGTTCTAATTTACATTATCCCCCAAAAATAAAACAATAAGCGATAATATTCAATATTTTCTGAGAAATATTGCAATGCCATTGCGTTAAATTTCATTTTTTCCGGCTTTACCGGAAATTTACCCGCTTTTACCGAAAATGACTTGTAATGCATTATTAAGTCAGCTTACCTTTGATTCATTAAAATTTTAAAAAACTTTTTTTATGGAAACAATTTTCAAAGTCGAAACTCATCACAAAAAACACTCAGCTGCAAAAGCACTGCTTTTTGCACTGGTCATTATTTCAGCAGGCGTTATTTATTTGCTTAAAAATTTAGGAGTAATCAGTGGCTACACATGGGATATTATTATTTCCTGGCCTATGCTGGTAGCTGTAATAGGGTTTTTAAACCTTTCGGGCAGAACATTTTTCTTCGGTCTGATTTTACTGTTGTTCGGAGGATTTTTTCTGGCAGCAAGATATTACGGTCTAGATATCAATTTCTCAAAGGTTTTCTGGCCTTCGTTAATGATACTGGGCGGACTTGTAATTATATGGTTCTCCTTTCATGTTTTCAAGGGAAAAGGATTTATTAAATCATCGTCCAAACAGGATTTCATTGAAGAAATTTCAGTTTTCGGAGGTTCAGAAAAAACAATCATCTCCGATAATTTTCAGGGTGGAAAAATAATTAATATTTTCGGCGGCAGTAAACTGGATTTCAGTAAATCAAAACTGGCAGAAGGAACCAGCAATTTAGAATTTGTTAATGTTTTCGGCGGCTCAACATTAATAATTCCTGCCGACTGGAATGTAAAAACAGAAATAGCCAGTATTTTTGGTGGCTTTGTAGATAAAAGACCTCCATGTCCGTCAGACAGCAATAAAATACTTCAAATAAAAGGAGTGGCTATTTTTGGCGGAGGGGAGATTAAAAGTTTGTAATGAATGTATAATTTCATAAGAAATAACACTTTTAAAACCATTGCAGGAATCTGGATCGTCATTACTTCTATCCATTTTTCTGTTTTGCTTTTTATTAATGATATTGACTTTCTGCCGTCATTTGCAGATGCAGTAATTTATAATTTTCTGACAATTCTCACAGCAGCAGGTTTATGGTATATGGTCAAATATACAGGACATAGCAATGAACTGATTTTTAATAAGATTTATCACTTTCTCACAGGAATTATTATTGCGACATTATTCTGGCTGTTTTCCGGATACTTTATTCTTGATTTGTTTTTAAGTGATTATTCCGATTATATAAATTTATTGAAAAACTCCCTGCTTTTCAGAGGGATTATTGGCGTTTTTAATGGAATTGCACTGACATTGATTTATATAATGATTATCAGGACCAGAGAACATACGGCTGCTCTTTTACGTGAAAAAGAACTTGAAAACTCAATTCGCAAAGCAGAACTCGACCTGCTCAGGTCACAGATAAAACCTCATTTTCTTTTTAATGCTTTAAATTCAGTGAATTCTCTGACACTTTCTGATAGTCTGAAAGCGAGGGACATGATTGTAAAGTTATCTGAATATTTTCGCTTTTCTCTCGGCATCAAGGACGAACAGATGATATCTTTTTCTGAAGAAATATATTATTCAAAACTCTATCTCGAAATTGAAAAAGTCAGGTTTGGTGATAAACTGAACATTGAATATCATATTTCTGATAATTCAACAGAAAAGAAAATTCCGGCAATGATACTTCAGCCTGTTATTGAAAATGCAGTGAAATTCAGTACTTACGATTCATTAAACCAGGCTCAGATAAATATCAGCACCGAATTTTCTGACAACATACTTATTGTTTCCATAAAAAACAGTTACGAAGATGATACAATTGTCAGAAAAGGCACCGGAACAGGTCTTGTCAACACAATGAAGAGGCTGAAACTATTATATGGTTCAGAAAATCTGATTAAAATCACAAAAAAAGACAGTGTATTTGAATTACTTTTACATATACCCCAGACCAAATGAATTCTGAAACAAAAAAGCCTGATGTACTGATTATTGACGATGAAAATCTGGCCAGAGAAATTCTTGTTTCTTATCTCGATAAGTCGGGAATGGTAAATATTGTCGGAGAATGCAGTAACGGTTTTGAAGCCCTTAAAATGATTCAGGAACTAAAACCCGACCTGATATTTCTGGATGTCCAGATGCCAAAAATTACAGGTTTTGAATTGCTCGAAGTTCTGGAAAATCCACCCATGGTGATTTTCATTACTGCATACGAACAATATGCCATAAAGGCATTCGAAAACAATGCTGTTGATTATATTCTCAAACCATTTTCCTATGAAAGATTGTGCCAGTCGCTCACAAAAGCAATAGGGAAACTAAACCAGACTGCTGACTACAAGCACAGCATTGAAAACTTCAGAAATCAGATGGAAAATGAAGAAAAAACTCTTGACCGGATTGTTGTCAGAAAAGGTTCCGGAATGAATGTGATTCCTGTTTCAGATATCCTATATATTGAAGCACAGGATGACTATTCAATGATTGTCACTAATAAGGGTAGATTCATGAAGGACAGAACTCTGAGGTTTTTACAATCAAAACTTGGAAATGAATATGTAAGAGTTCATCGCAGTTATATTATTAATATAAATCAATTGGATACAATTGAACCTTATGGGAAAGAAAGTTTCAATCTGAAACTTAAATGTGGGCAATCTGTCAAAGCAAGTGCTACAGGTTACAAATTGCTCAAAACTCGAATTTCATAAATTATATAATCCTCATTTTCTCATTATTATAATAATATTGTTTTATAACATACTACTATGTATTGCATAGTAGTACTCAATACCCATATCTTTGCATTAAATAATTCCCCATATGAATTTAGAAAATGTAAAAGCACAAATGCGAAAAGGTTTATTGGAATTTTGCATTCTGTCAATTCTATCAGAAAAAGACGCTTATGCCTCCGATATTCTGAAAAAGCTTAAAGAAGCAAAACTGATTGTTGTTGAAGGAACATTATACCCGATATTAACACGACTTAAAAACTCAGACCTGCTGACCTACAGATGGGAAGAATCTAATTTAGGCCCACCAAGAAAGTATTATAAAATAACTATTACAGGAAGTGGGTTTTTAAATGATTTGAAAATTTCCTGGAACGATCTTGTTCAATCAATTAATCAAATAATTTGAAAATAAATTAATAAACATTTTTAATACACCCAGAAATGAAAAAAACATATACGATCAATATTTCCGGAATAATTTTCAATATTGATGAAGATGCTTATGAAAATCTTAATGAATATCTGAAAACTATTAAGTCGAAATTTAAAAACACTGTTGAATGTGAAGAGATTATAAAAGATATAGAAAGCAGAATTGCAGAGTTATTTCAGGAAAAGCTGAACGATAAAAATCAGGTAATCACAATAGAGCATGTAAAAGAAATTATTGATATTCTTGGAACTCCCGAAGAGATAGATGATGATTCATCAGGAAATGAAGAGCAAAAATATGAAAATCGCTCACAAAGAAGATTATTCCGTGATCCTGACAACAGGATAATTGGGGGAGTCTGTGCGGGATTAGCAGCATATTTTAATATAGATCGAATTATTATTAGAATAATTATTATTATAACTTTTTTGTTCTCAGGCCCACTTCTATATTTAATCCTCTGGATAGTTATACCTGAGGCAAAAACAACAGCTCAGAAACTTGAAATGAGCGGGGAGAAAATAAATATTGAAAATATCGTTAAATCGATAAAAAATGAATTCAAAAAAGTAAAAAAAAGTTTCAATGAATATAAGGATAAAGGATACCGTGGCTCAAAATCAGTAGCTGATCGCTTTGTTTTTTTACTATTGACTCTTACAAATTTTATAATTAAAGTGATAATAATTGTAATAGGATTTTCATTTATATTGATCGGACTTGCTATACTTATAGGACTAATAGGAGGAGTATTTGTTGATAGCTGGGGGGCAAATTCATTTAATCTTCAATCACTTTCAAATATATTTATATCACATGACAATATTGTCATCACACTTATTTCATTATGTCTGGTCATTGGTATTCCGGTTATTCTGATTATTATGGCTGGGGTAAAACTTATTTTTAGAATTAAATCAAAGAACAAGGTAGTCAACTGGATATTATTTATGTTCTGGTTTTTCGGAATTATCATTTTAGCTCTGGTGACATTTCAGGAAGTAAATAAATATAGTTTCAGCGATTCAGTAATTGAATCAAAAGAAATTATTCTGCCAGACTCAATTAAAACAGTGGTGTTAAAATTTGATACAGATAAAATCACAGATGATGAATCTGAACATCTGGATTTTGAATTTATTTCGGCGAGAAAAGATTATGAATCAATAATATTATTTGGATTTCCTAAAATTACAGTTCGAAGATCTCAAGGTGATAATATCAATGTTAGTCTTATCCGAAAATCAAATGGAGAAAAAAAAGAAATTGCGAAAAAAAATCTTGAAATGATTGATTATAAATACGTTCAAAATGATTCTATAATATTATTTGATCCTTATTTTTTCGTGAACGGATGTCATAAATGGAATATTCAAAAGCTGGAAATTGAGATTAATATTCCTGAAAAATACAAAATTGAAGGAGACCGGATATTTAAAGATTTTAATTAGGAGAAATCCTATTATCACTATTAATAACTGATGTTACGCAAAACATAAATTAGTATTATCGTTCATATTTTTTAAAATATATAGTTCTTTGAAAGCGGCTTTAATAGCTGCAAGGTACAATTTAGATTTTAAAGCGAAATGATTCATTTTGTTGACGGATT
>JBDRPR010000255.1:0-17351 GCA_043826845.1 Bacteroidota bacterium | reverse complement strand
AAAACTTCAGAACAACAACAGTAATGATAAAAACCCATTACAAATTTCATCAAAGAATAAAAGAAATTGTTGTTAGTGCGGTAATATCAGTTAAACCAAATATTAATTCATTTGAAATTATATGTTTACAATAATTATTTGATCGAATAATGTGAAGCGTCAGAAGTCAGGAAATATTATACAAGAGTTATAATTGCAATTTTTATTGGAACCGTCTTTCTTTGTCTTCTGATTTCAAAAAAGAACAAATTTGAATTTTAATAATTGAATGTACTCTGAAAAGTCTCTTTTCTGAAAATTCGCTTTACCCCTCCCAATAGCTATCAGGGACTAAAAGGCGGCTCGTTTTCAGCAACTTCTCCTTAGGGATTAAGAACAAAGTCTCTGAAATTCAGTTTTATGACTTCTCGGAATGGACTCTAAATTTGTTAAAATATCTTTATCAGGATTTGGAAAAACTTCAACCGAAATTTCTCGCATTATTTCTTCTTAAAATTAAACCTGTATTTTATACCCACGTTTAAACCAAAATAATATAATTCGGGTCTGCTCCATTCCAATCCTCTTTCCTCATAAGACCACCTGGCAAGATTAAACCAGTATAAGTCAACTCCTGCAATAGCAGAAAAGTACTCTGAAAAGATTATTTCGTAACCTAAATTGAAGTTTATACCTAGATACCATCTGTCATAATAATTATAAAAATGACCTGAATTAACCACTTTCGGATGAGTAAAGTAATTAATTATATTTATACACACAGCGGTTTGACTAGAGTTTTTTATAAAAAACAAAGTAATTATCTTCTTTTTAAAGAATAGTTTTTCTTATCCTTTTACTTAGATTAGAAGCAAATACAAATTCATTTAACTCCTGATTGTCAGATCTGAAAACATCTTCTTTTTCACCTTCCCACCATTTATTTCCTTCATAAATAAATATTATTGAATCTCCTATTTCCATTACTGAGTTCATGTCGTGAGTATTGATAACCGTTGTCATATTAAATTCAAGAGTAATTTCTTTAATCAGATTATCTATCACAATTGCTGTTTTCGGATCAAGACCGGAATTAGGTTCATCGCAGAATAAATATTTGGGATTCATTACAATAGCTCGAGCAATTGAAACACGTTTCTGCATTCCCCCGCTGATTTCTGCAGGAAAAAGATTGTTGACATTTTCCAGATTCACTTTATTCAGACAAAAATTCACTCTGTCTAGTTTTTCCTCTTTACTCATCTTTGTGAACAAATTAAGAGGGAACATGATATTTTCCTGAATTGTAGCCGAATCGAACAAAGCTCCTCCCTGAAAAACCATACCTATTTCCTGTCTAATCACTTTTCTTTGTTTGAAAGACATTGGTGTAAAATTTCTATCATCATAAAAAATCTGACCTTCATCTATTTCATGCAGTCCGACAATTGATTTTAGCAGAACTGTTTTCCCTGATCCGCTTTGACCAATAATCAGATTCGCCTGACCCTGCTTAAAACTGGCAGAGATATTTATCAGTACTTTATTTTCACCAAACGATTTTGATATGTTTTCAACGCGGATCATCCAAGCATCAATTCAGTAATTATTAAATTGAATAACAATATTAAAACACTACTATAAACGACACCTTTCGTGCTTGCTTTTCCGACTTCCAGTGCTCCTCCGTATGCATAATAGCCATGATATGAAGAAACCGTTATAATAATAAATGCAAACACAATACATTTCACAAATGCGTATGTAATATAATATGGTATAAATGCATAATGTAATCCAAGAATATAATCGTAAGATGTAATTGCACCTGTAGCTACGCCAGCCGCCCATCCGCCAAATATTCCGACAAAATTGCTGATAATAAACAATACCGGCATAAACAACAGCATCCCGATAATTTTTGGAAGTATCAGATAGGTGGCTGAATTAACTCCCATAATTTCAAGAGCATCAATTTGTTCCGTAACTCTCATTGTTCCTAATTCAGAAGCTACATTTGATCCTACTTTTCCTGCCAATATCAATCCGACTATTGTCGATGAAAACTCAAGCAACATAGAATCTCTTGCTGTTAATCCGATAAGGTATCTGGGGACAAACGGACTTTCGATATTAAATGCAGTTTGCAGAGTAATAACCGCTCCGAGAAATAGTGAAATAATTATTACTATCCCAAGAGAATTTAAGCCTAAAAGTTCTATTTCCTTAAAAATCTGACGCAAATAAACTTTCCCCTTTTCAGGTTTAGAAAAAACCTTAGCCATCAGGTAAAAATATTTTCCAATTGAAAAAAACATAATTTTCTTACAGATTTATGGCTAAAATTACAAATAAAATATGTAATATGGCTAAATAAAATTTTTCTGACCCGATAATTACAATGTTCGATAAAAGAGCTACATTTCTAGAAATAATAAACGGGTTTATTCCTGATAATGCAAAAGATTATGTTGTGGATGTTATGATAAATGAAAATATCCATTTAAAAGTTTCAAAAAAGAGAACAACCAAAAAAGGCGATTACAGATCTCCTGATATTTGTGGTTTGCACACAATCTCTGTCAACCGGGATTTGAACATATATGCATTCCTTTTTACTTTTATTCATGAATATGCACATTTACTGATATGGAAGAAATATAAAAACAGGAAAAAAGCACATGGTAAAGAATGGAAATTTATTTTTCGAAATCTATTAATTTATGCAATTGACAGAGATTTTTTCCCGGAAGATATTAAAATTGTCATTAAAAAATATATAATTGACCGGTCGTCATTTTCCGGAAAATATAAAATTTCTATTGATAAATCATTTCAAAGATATGATATTAATCCCCATTTAACGGTTGTTGCTGATTTACATATTGGCAATATATTTATGCTTGCAAACAAAAGGCAATTTAAAATAATTGCAAAATTAAGGACAAGATTTAAATGCGTTGACATGAATAATAATAAAATTTATATAGTCAGTGGATATGCCGAAGTAATTGATTGGCAAAAAGAGTAGATATTTAAGACATACTCTGTCAGTTTTTTAATAATGCTTTATTGATATTCCAATAATTGTTATATTTTTGTCTTACAAAAAACATATATATATATATCTGATATCATGGACAAAAACGTGTATTGTGTTATTATGGCAGGAGGAATTGGCAGCAGATTTTGGCCATTAAGCAGGACAAAAACCCCCAAACAATTTCTTGATATATTGGGAACAGGAAAAACTTTAATCCAAAAAACTTTTGAGAGGTTAGAGCAGGTTTGTTTGAAAGAAAATATATTTATTGTCACAAACTCCGATTATAAAAATTTGGTGCTTAAGCAAATTCCTGGCATTTCTCAAAACCGTATATTACTTGAACCTTTAAGAAGAAATACTGCTCCATGTGTTGATTATGCCAATTTCAGGATATTGCAGGAAAATCCCGATGCTTCAATAATTGTTGCTCCATCCGATCATTTAATATTAAAAGAAGAAGAGTTTATAAAGGTTTTAAAAAAGGGGTTGGAGTTTATTTCAAAAAATGATGCACTACTTACTTTAGGAATAAAACCCAGCAGGCCAGATACCGGTTATGGATATATCCAGATTAATAGCGAAGTTAAGGAATCCATACAAAAAAATATCAGCAAAGTCAAAACTTTTACTGAAAAACCCAATATTGAGCTTGCGAAATTTTTTGTTGAAAGTGGTGAATTTTATTGGAATTCAGGCATTTTTATGTGGAAATTGAAAACAATTATGTCTGAATTTGCTATTCATCTTCCGGATATACATTCATTTTTCGCTGAAGGGACTAAATTATATAATACATCAAAAGAAAAGAGTTTTATTGCCAAAACCTATTCTAAATGCAAGAATATTTCTATTGATTACGGAATAATGGAAAAATCTGACAATGTTTATGTTTTATGTTCGGATTTTGGCTGGTCAGATTTGGGAACATGGGGATCGTTATTTGATCATAGCGATAAAGATGAAAACAACAACACTGTAAGAGGAAATAATGTTTTGCTATATGATGCGAAAAATTGTATCGTTAATATGCCTTTGGAAAAACTTGTTGTTATACAGGGATTGGAGGATTACATCGTTGTTGAATCTGAAAATGTACTTTTGATTTGCAAAAAGGAAGAAGAACAACAGATAAGACAATTTGTAAACGATATTAAAATAAAAACAGGAGAAAAAAATATCTGATTGAATTATAAAGATATTGTCATCAAAAAGTCCTTTAATTCATTGAAATCTATTTTAACCAATTTTACTGACCCAATTTTATCTAAAAAGACGTAATTTATTTTATCCGAATTCCTTTTCTTATCTTTTTTTATCGCATCCAATACTTCAGTCATATTTATCAGGCAGTTAACCGGCAAATCATATTTTTGTAATATTGTAATACATTTATTTTTTTCATTTTCCTTTAACAATAATTTTTTAACAGAAAAATTCGCTGCTAATGCCATCCCGATTGAAACTGCTTCGCCATGTGAATATTTGCTGATTTTTTCAATTGCATGCCCGATTGTATGACCAAAGTTCAGAGCATTGCGCTTCCCTGTGTCTTTTTCATCATTTTCAACAAAATATTTTTTTATCTCAACAGAGGTTTCAATAAGTTTTTCAACAAGTTCTTTTTTTGCTAAAATTGACACCTTAATTTCAGCATCAAGAATATTAAATAATTTTTTATCAGCTATAAATGCATATTTAATTATTTCTGCAAACCCTGAATTGATATCTTTTTGATGTAAGGTTTTAATAAAATCGGTATCACATAAAACAAAATCGGGCTGATTAATGGTTCCTATAATGTTTTTATATTCTAAAAAATTAATTCCGTTTTTCCCTCCTATTGCAGCATCAGCTTGAGCAAGTAATGTAGTTGGAACAAGTCCGAATGAAACACCTCTCATATAAGTTGTAGCAGCAAAACCGACAATATCACAAATCACTCCACCTCCCACGCCCAGAATAAACCATGACTTATCAACCTGAATATTCAACAATTGGTGAAATATTTCATTCAAAGTATCAAGATTTTTTACTGATTCTCCCTGTTCAATAACAATGACTTCTGATTTGGGAAAATTTGAGTGGTATATCGAGTAAACATTTTTATCAGTGATTATACATATTTTTTTCCCCACAGGCAGGTACTTTTTAATTTTATTAAAAGACTCTCCTATGTATATCAAAGAATTTCCAGATTGTGTCTTAATGTCAATTTTTTTCACAAAGAATAAGAATAAGATTAAAATAATGAGCCGGATGAATTTAAATTAATTTTCCCAAAATGTTTATAAGCCAGCTCTGTTGCTTCTCTACCTCTTGGAGTTCTTTTTATGTAACCTTCCTTTATTAAAAATGGCTCATATACTTCTTCAATTGTTCCGGCTTCCTCTCCCACAGCTGTAGCAATAGAACTGATCCCAACCGGTCCACCATTAAATTTATCAATTATGGTAAGCAATATTTTATTATCCATCTGATCAAGGCCACGTTTATCGATATTTAATGCTTCAAGAGAATATTGAGCAATCTCTATATCGATGTTCCCGTCACCTTTAACCTGAGCGAAATCCCTGACTCTCCGTAGCAGGGAATTTGCTATTCTTGGAGTTCCTCTGCTTCTGGAGGCAATTTCTTCTGATGCTCTATCATCAATAGGAACATGGAGTATTTTGGCAGATCTTTTAATAATATTAGTCAGAACATTTGCATCGTAATATTCGAGGTGAGATGTAATTCCAAAACGGGCTCTCAAAGGACTTGTTAATAAACCTGATCTGGTTGTTGCGCCGATAAGAGTAAATGAATTTAGCATCAATTGTATTGATCTTGCACCTGGACCTTTGTCAATCATAATATCAATCCTATAATCTTCCATAGCAGAATATAAATACTCCTCGACAACGGGGCTTAAACGATGTATTTCATCAATAAAAAGTACATCAAACTGGTCAAGACCTGTCAATAATCCTGCAAGGTCACCAGGTTTATCCAGAACCGGACCTGAAGTAAGCTTTAAATTAACTCCCAGTTCATTGGCAATAATATTGGCTAATGTTGTTTTTCCCAATCCTGGAGGACCATGGAGTAAAACATGATCAAGAGCCTCGCCTCTCTGTTTTGCAGCGGTAACAAAAATTTTCAAATTTTCAATGATTTTATCCTGTCCGCTAAAATCATCAAAATCCAGAGGTCTGAGTTTTTTCTCGAATTCCTTTTCTTTTTCAGAAAGTTCTTCGTTATGTATGTCTTTAAATTCATCCATCATCCAAAGATAGTCAAAATCATATAAATAATCAGCATTTATTAATTCTGATTAAAAATAAATCATCCCTTATACACAGATTTATTATAAGCCAGAATTGGATAAAAAATAACAGGGAATATTAATAATCCGATTCCGAACAAAGGTTTTTTCCCAAAAACTCTTGCAAGCTCAATCGAAAGAATAAATAAAATCACAAAATTCACTACCATAATCAGAAATAAAAATATCCACCACCAGTCTTTTTTGACAATTTTTAATATAACCAGAAGATTATACCCGGGAACTATAGCCTTCCATCCTTTCTCTCCGGCTTTGGTAAAAATTCTCCAAAGAGTAATAATCAGAAATATAACGATAACACTTCCAATGATTATAGAAAAAAGCGATAGATTCTTCATTATAATTACTTAGTATTTACCTGAATTTTAGTGATGCAAATTTATAATATAATTAATTGTATTACAAACAAAAGTTTTTAAATAGAATCTGTATTTTTGTAAATCATAATTTAATTCGTACGTCATTAATTCATTTTAATTAACTTGATAGCGGTTTAGTATAAAATGTTTAGCCCTGAATATTTAAAAAAAGGAGATTTGGTTGGAGTTGTCTCACCAGCAGGAAGGACAGATAAAAAATTTATTGATAATACTGTTGAACATTTTGAAAGTCGTGGATTAAAGGTAGTTATAGGAAAAAATGCTTTGTCAAAATGGAATCAATTTGCTGGAACTGATGTTCAGCGAGTTGAAGATTTTCAGAATTTTATCGATAATAAAAATATTAAAGCTATTTTTTGTTCCCGCGGAGGATATGGCTCGATCAGGATTATTGATCATATTGATTTTTCGACTTTTATAAAATATCCGAAATGGATTGTTGGATATAGCGATATTACTGTTTTCCATTTATTTATTAACAACAATCTGAATTTTGCCAGTATGCATGGTCCAATGCCGGTGAATTTTCCGGTTTTTCCACTGCGAAATGCTTCGTTAAATTCAATTCTGGATTTAATATCCGGAAAAAATTGTGATTATACGTTTCCTCATCATCCATTAAACAGGATAGGTACTGCTGAAGGAGAAGTGACAGGGGGAAATCTTTCTATAATTTATAGCCTGAGAGGAACTGTCTATGATTTTGATTTCAAGGATAAAATTTTATTTATCGAAGATATTGGAGAACAATTGTATCATTTGGATAGGATAATGATGAATCTTAAACTTGGCAATAAATTTTCAGGACTTAAAGGATTAATTGTCGGCCAATTCAATAAAATGAAAGATAATAAAACCCGATTTGGATTTGATCAGTACGAAATTATAAATAATCACATCAAGGATTTCGATTTTCCGGTCTGTTACAATTTTCCTGCCGGACATATAAAGAAAAACTTAACGATTCCGTTTGGCACAAAGTTGTTTTTGAGAGTAAGAAAAAATGGATGCCAACTAGAATATTAATGGTCGTAACTCTGATAATCTTTAGGGATTTCGAAAATTGCTTTATCCAAGGTTTGTTTGTTAATTTCAATTACTTCGAGTCTCATTTTTTGTTCCCGCAATGTAGTTCTTTCTACAGACAGTAAAGGGAAAAAGCCTTCAGTTTCTGGAATTTGCAAAAAATATGAAGCATGCTTTTCAGAACGATTCCATAGTCTTAAAAAATCATCAAAAAAGGTAAAATTATCTTCGGCAACCCAATATGCAATTTCTGTATTATCTGCAACATTTTTCACTCGCCATTGAGAGCATTTGTAGCCGTGAATTTTTTTACAGTTTGTTGATTTAATAATTTTATAATTTTCATCCTGAGCCTCGTTATATGGTTTTGGAGGAACATTAATATAAAGTTTTCTTGAAGGATTTAATGCAGTAATTGTTTTTTTATTAATATCAAAAAGCATCGAATTTTCAACATCTTTGCAATTTGCGCAATTTTCATGAACATCAAGCCTGATTTTGTTGTTTTTTATATGATAAGTATAATAATTGGTATCGTTAAGTGTAATTTGTTGGAATTTTATGCTTCCCTCGAAATTATTTGTAGGCGATGTGTTTTGCGATGATTGAGGATTTTGCTCTCCAAAATCAGGCTGTGCAAAAGAAATTATCGTCAACAAAACAAAAAAGCAAGTGAAACTTTGAATTTTCATTTTTTTTCTTTTAAAATATTAAAAAGATAATCAAGGTATTAGTTTTTTACGAATTTCTTTTATTAAAGTTACAAAATTATGAAGTATTTTTACTAATTACATATACTATATATAACTTCTTTTTAACAATCAGTTATAATGAAAAACTCATTAGGTGAATTTGGTGAACAACTTGCAGTAAAACATTTGCAAAAGAATGGTTATCTAATACTTAACACAAACTGGCGTTTTGTACACAAAGAGATTGATATTGTTGCAAAAAAAGAGGATACAATAATTTTTGTAGAAGTAAAAAGTCGTGCTGATGACTTTTTTGAAAATCCACAAGACTCTGTAAACATGAAAAAGCAGAGAAATTTAATTGACGCAGCTGAATCATATATTGAAACTTATGATATAAATCTGGAGTCCCGGTTTGATATTATTGCAATAATTAAAAACAACAACAAATATATAATTGAGCATATCGAAGATGCTTTTCATCCTTTCGGGCTGTAAGTGTGCTGATTATTATACGAAACAAACATTAAAATATTGTTACTGTTCGGGTTGTCTGAAAATTTCTGATATTCATAGTTATACTAAACTAAATCAGGTTTTTTGGTTAAAAGGTTGTGCGGCTGGTTTGGTTGATTGTCTTTGGTTATTGGTTTTACTCCCATATACTTCTATCCTTTTACCAAACCTTCCTGATAGCTATCAACTTCTTATCCGAACAGGAATAAAAATATTTAATCTCATTATCAGATAAATACTTTAAATATTGATTTAAAAATAGTTTTTTCCCCCCTTACAATAACCAAATTTTGAAATTAGTTTGTAAGTTTGTTTATATATTATAAGATAAATCCTTACTTCTATGAAAACAACTGTGTTTCATCTTTTACTGTTTATTAATTTTATGTTATTATATTTTGTTTGTTTTTCTCAAACTACAATCACACTTCAGCCAAATGCAGTTGACGGTAAAGACTCTTATATACATAATTACAATATAAATCAAAATCTTGGGTATCATGATGACTTTGCTGCAATTTCATGGACTAATTCAGGAACACCATATAATGCAAGGTGTCTTCTTGAATTTGACATCTCCTCAATTCCTCAAAATGCAACTGTGATAAATGCCTTTTTGTCACTATATTTTAATCCAACTTCATCTAATGGAAATCATTCAGGGGACAATAATTGCTGGCTTGAAAGAATTACTGCAGATTGGCAGGAAAATACAGTTACCTGGAATAATCAACCGACTACTACCACACAAAACCGGGTATCATTGCCTGCTTCAATATCATCCGACCAGGATTATGAAAACATAGATATTAAATATTTAATACAAGATATAATTAATGACACTGCTAATAGTCATGGCATTATGATCAAACTTAAAACAGAGGAAATATACAGAAGATTGACTTTTTCATCAAGCGATCATATTGATTCAACATTACATCCAAAATTAGTCATTACATACTTGGAAGATACAACAGCGCAAACCTGCATAACGCTTAAACCAGACAGTCAAGAAGGTATAGATGCATATATACACGAGTATGATATAAATCAGAATTTAGGTACTCATCCGGATTTTGCGGCTATAGCTTGGACAAACAGCGGTACACCATATATCGCTAGAAATTTAATAGATTTTGGTTTATCCTCAATTCCTAATAATGCTATTGTCACATATGCCGGATTATCATTATTCTATAATCCAACATCTCCGAATGGGCCTCATTCGGGATCAAACGAATGCTGGTTAGAAAGAATAACTGAACCTTGGACTGAATTGAACGTTACCTGGTCAAATCAACCTACAACAACTATTCAAAACAGAGTTTCTATACCACAATCAATATCATCTGATCAGGATTATCCAAATATAGATATCACATTGTTAATACAGGATATCCTTTATGATCCAGCAAACAGCTATGGTTTGATGCTAAAGTTAAAAGATGAACAAATATACAACAGACTTACTTTTTCATCAAGTGATAACGCTGATTCAACATTGTATCCCGAATTAATGATTTGCTACACTATTAATGAAGGGCAAAATGAAATCACCAAAAATAATTTTGTATTTGAGATTTATCCTAACCCAGCATATGGAAGTTTGAATATTGAATTAAATTCAATGGTAAATCAATTAAATAAAATTGAAATTTTCAATTTGCAAGGTGAGATGATTTATTCAAATGATTTTGAAGGTCTTTTTTATAATCTAAATTTATCTGGTTTATGTAAAGGTTTGTATTTAATTAAAGTGTCTAATGACTATGAGATATGTTGTAAAAAATTAATATATAAGTAGCTTAACTTGTAAATTCAGAAATAATTTCTGCAAGTTTTTTTGTTAATTCTTGTCTTGAATATTTATCGGTGTTTGTGCTTGAATTTAAAAGATTTAGCTTTTTATTTAGTTCCCATGTTTTAAAATGGTGTAATATAAATTTTTCCATATCTTCTTTGGAGTAATAATCGAAACAGTCTCCTGCATTACATTCTCTGATTATTTTTGAAGCATCTCCATCTATTGGCCCCAAACAAAGTATAGGTTTCATTGAACCCAGGTATTCGAATAACTTTCCTGTTAAAATCCCTTTATTGTTTTTATTTTCAGGGATTACCAGAAGAAGAACTGAAGATTCCTGCAATTCCTTAATTATTATATTGTGTGGCAGATAACTTAATATCTCAATATTGTTTGTCAAACAATCTAAATTGTATTTTTTTAATACTTCAGCATTTACTCCAATAAATCTCAGTGCTATCTGTCCTTTTATACTTTCCTGTAATGAGGAAATTATCTCAATAAAATTTTTAATATTATATTCAATTCCCAGAGTGCCGGTATAAGTTATTACAAACTTTTGTGAAAAATTTGGTTGTATATTAATAAAATCTGAATGATCAAAACCATTAGGGATAACATTAATTTTATTGTCTCCATTATTCAATAATTTAGTAAACATTTCCTTTATTTGCTCACTAACTACAACTAGTTTATCTGCATTATTAAAAACGTTTTTTTCATATTTTTTATCTATCCATTTAGCAATAAATGTATGTAATATTTTTTTATAATAGTATATTTCTGTCCAGGGATCTCTCAAATCAGCAATCCATTTTATTGAAGAATATTTTTTCTTTAGTTTAAGACCTAAAAGTTGTGTGGAATGAGGGGGACTAGTTGTAATAATTTTTTTTATATTATATTTTTCAATGATCTCACATGATTTTTTATAGGCATATCGGTTCCATCCTCTTCGGGGATCAGGAATAAAAAAATTTCCTCTGATAAATCGAATAATCTTAGATTTAAAACTGTCATTTATTTCCCCGGCAAAACCTCCGTGAGGTAATTCTTTTTTTCCTGTAATTTTTTTATACAACTTAAAATTATCTTTTGCATTTGTTCTGTATACTTCTATATCAGCAGAAATTTCTTTTTCCAGAGATTTGTCTAATACCGCATATCCTGCTTTATTAGGATCAACAGTTATTACTATAGGTTCAAACCCGAATTCAGGTAAATATTTAACAAATTTCAACCATCTTTGCACACCTGACCCACCACTTGGAGGCCAGTAATATGTTATAACCAAAATTTTTTCCATCAGAAATCTGATATTTGAAAAATCAATTTATGTTAAAACAATTGTTATTAAAATTAAAGTTATACAAACTAAATGAAAAAATTTATGATAACCTTCCCTTGATAATTAAAATTTTCGTTTCTGTTCGGTTTGTCTGAAAATTTCTTTTACTCATAAGTTATACTAAGCTAAATCTGGTTTTAGGTTGAAAGGCTGTGCGGCTTGTTTGGTTGATGGTCTTTGGTTATTAGTTTTACTTCCATATCCTTTTAACTTTTTACCAAACCTCCTGAGAGCCATCGGGAGCCCAACCCATCAACTTTATGCCTGAACAGCAACAAATTATCTTTATTTTAAAACCCCCGCCTTTTCTAATCAGTAAACCTTTTCAGATGTTTTTTTTCAAATACCCATTCAGGTGTAACCAGTGATCCTTCAAAATCTGCCTTATACCATGGACTAAGATTCTCGTTTTCAGGATTTTTTAAAATATGAATATCCTGTGCAGGCATATAGCTTTGTGAAAGCAAAAATATCTTTTTTCCGGTTTTTTTGTTTTTTGCGATATCCATAACCGTTACTGCATGCCCGTAAGGATTTCCGGTCATAATAAATACATCTCCGGCCTGTATCTGATCTATAGTTATCGGTTTTAATTCTTTGTCAAGCGAAGCAGTGTTTGCATAAGAAAAAATATAATTCATATATGACCTGAATTTTTTAAAACCATGGTCATTTCCAACATAATCATTGTAATAACGGGGTTTTCCATCGCTTAAAAAACTAAAATGTATCTGATCGTATTTTTTTTGCAGGTAAAGATATTCTCCCCGTAATCGCATGACCGCATCAGCACACTGCTGCAGGTCCTGAGTGCCAACATCAATATTTATTATTGCGAAATGAGCATTCTGATTCCATTTTTTATCCCCGTTGTATAGATAGACAACATTATCCCCTGTCTTTAATTCAAGATTTCTTAAATACCAGGAAAATGAATTGCTGTCAACTGCGACACGAGAATAATCCTTGGGAACAGGAATTTCTGCAACTATTTTATAATTAGCCTCTTCTTGTGGTTTAATAATTTCATCGCTTGTTTTTTCAGAATCGGCTGTTTCGTTTATAGATTGTCCTTTTGAATTTTCATACTTACAACCGAAAAGCACAATAAACAACGCCGTTAAAAACACAACAAAATTTTTATACATATCTGTTTTTATTTAATAACGTAAGGATGCTTTAATTATATACCTGAACAACCAGAAAAAATTCTATAATTGAAAAGCCACATTTTTTAAAATATCAGCAGCAATCAGTTTAAAATAATTATCAGCAATTATATTTATGTTATTTTCTTTTGCAGAAAACATCAGATATGAGTAGCCTCCCTGCAGGAATTCAGCTGCCTTGTTATAAACTGAATAATGAACTTTTATTCTCCTCTCATAACTCTTCGAATTTACTGCATAAGGATTTGAATAATCCCCTTTTATTTCAAATTGTGTTATCACCAGAAACAGATCGTTCTCATAAGTCCGGGCAAGATTTTTAACAATGTCCTTTTCTGCATATTTAACATTTAGAAACTTATCCGCATTTGTGCTGACTACACTAACAAGTTCACCAGGCTGAGAGTCCTGTTTTTTTTCTGCAATTTCACTGTCTTCTGATTTAAACAAAGTATAATTTTTATTTTTTTTACTTAGTTTTTCATATAAATATGAACTATTAGCATAAAGTATGAAAAGATCATCATTTGTATCATGAGTGAACCCGTTAAGCAGGCTAAAAGCACTGCAATATTTATTAAACTCAGAAACAAGGGTTTTATCAAGATTTAATCGGAAAAATGAATTCAACTGTTCAGGATTTTTACCTGATTCAACAATAAGATCGTTTTCCTCGTAATTAATATACATTTCAGGTTCATACGCGATTATCAGAATATCAATATCTTTGAGTTTCTCTGCAATTTTCAGAGAATCTTCCTGTCCGAAGACTAAAACAGACAGAGAAATAAGGCAGACCAATATTAGAATTATCCTCATCATTTGAACAATCTGAATATGTCATTTCCAAAAATAAAAATCATTAAAGCCATTATTATTATCATTCCAACCATTTGAATTTTTTCCATCACTTTATCAGGGATTTTTCGTCCTGAAATCCATTCAATCAGTAATAATATAACATGTCCTCCGTCTAATGCAGGAATTGGCAATATATTCATAAATGCAAGTACCAAAGACAATAATCCCACTAATCTCCAGAATCTTTCCCATATCCAGGTACCGCCAAACATTGTTGCAATTCTAATTGGTCCTGCTACAGATTCGCTGGCATTTTCCTGCCCTGATACAATTTTTCCCAAGCCTTTAATATTGGCAATTGTAAGCATTATTGCATCTGAAGTTCCATATTTAAAAGATTTTCCAACAGTATATTCGGCATATTTATAATCTGGGTGTGACTGATAAAATCCTATCAATCCATTGGTGTCAACAGGTATAATTAATGTATCAAAGTTGCCTGATCTTTCAACAACCAGATTAATATCTTTACCTTTATTTTTGAACAAAACTTCTTTCATGTGTCCGAAGCATGAAATTTCAATGTCATTAACAGATTTTATTTTGTCACCGCTTTTCATTCCATTTATTTCTGCATTGTACCCTGGTTTAAAACTATCTACCTGAAATTTAAAATTATGTGCCTCAATAATTGGAATAAAAGAATTTTTAAATGATTTATAAAATGTATCAGGTATTTGAATAGTTTGCTGTTTTCCATCTCTTTCGATCGTTACATCAGCTCCAAAGAGCACCTTATATGACAACACATCTCCAAATCGTTCAAAATCTTTTCCGTCGATTTGTAAAACTTTATCTCCCTGTTTAAATCCTATTTCTCTTCCTTTTTCATAGGCATAAATACCGTCTTTATTAACCTCATCCTTTGGTAAATATTCTTTTGTGTATTGTAAAAGAATATATGACAATACAAGGATCCCCAATATTGCATTCATAATCACACCACCGGTCATTACAATTAATCTTTGCCATGCAGGTTTTGATCGGAACTCCCATGGTTGAGGTGGTTGTTTCATTTGTTCTTTATCCATTGATTCATCAATCATTCCTGAGATTTTCACAAATCCTCCTAATGGAATCCATCCTATTCCGTATGTAGTATTATTTACATTAGTTTCTGAAATTTTATCAGTAGATCTGTGAAATCTTAAAAACCTGATACCCTCTCCTTTTTTGTATGTCACCAGGGAGAATTTCCAGTTAAAGAACAAATAAAATTTTTCCACCCTTATACCAAATGCTCTTGCAGCAATAAAGTGTCCGAATTCATGTAAAATAACAAGAATTGATAAAGCCAGAATCAATTGAGTAATCATAACAACAACTTCCATAATCACATTGTATTAAATTAAACTTTTTGCATATTCCCTTGACTCAGCATTAGTAAATAGCAGATCTTCTATTGTGGGTTTCGAGATATATTTTATTTTATCCAGAGTTTTTTCAATAATATCTGACATTCTATAAAATCCGCATTTTTCATTTATAAACGCCTCTACAACAATCTCATTTGCTGCATTTAAAATGCATGGCATATTTCCCCCTTTGTTTAATGCGTCATAAGCCAATGCAAGATTACGAAATTTTTTTAAATCGGGTTGCTCAAAACTAAGATTTGGATATTCCGTAAAATCAAATCTTCGAAAATTGGATTTTATTCTGTCCGGATATGAAAGAGCATATTGAATAGGCAATTTCATATCAGGCAAACCTATCTGAGCTTTAATACTTCCATCGCAAAATTGCACCAAAGAATGTACAATTGACTGAGGATGTACAACAACTGATATCTGATCAGGTTTCAGGTTAAAAAACCATTTTGCTTCAATAACTTCCAGCCCTTTGTTCATTAAAGATGCAGAATCAATAGTTACTTTATTTCCCATTGTCCATGTGGGATGTTCCAAAGCATTCGATTTTGTTACAGATTCCAGTTCTTCTTTTGATTTTAACCGGAATGGTCCCCCAGAGGCTGTAAGATATATTTTTTCTATTGTTGCTGCTTTTTCTCCGGCAAGACATTGAAAAATTGCAGAATGTTCCGAATCAACCGGAATGATATAAATATTGTTGTCAATTGCCAGATTTGTAATTATTTCACCTGCCACAACCAATGTTTCTTTATTTGCCAGGGCGATATGTTTTTTTGCTTTAATTGCATTTATTGTAGGGATAAGCCCTGAAAAACCAACAAGTGCAGTCAGCACCTGATCGATTTCATTTATTTCAACAATCTGACAAACTGCCTTTTCTCCTGCATAAACTTTTATCGGTAAATGTGCAAGAGCGTCTGATACGTATTTATATTTATTTTCGTTGGCAATTACAACAGCATTGGGTTCATATTTTATCGCTTGTTTGATAAGTAAATCAGCATTGTTATTTGCAGTAATTACTTCAATCCCGAAATATTCTGAATTTGCATCTATTACTTCAAGAGCCTGTGTCCCGATTGAACCGGTTGATCCGAGAATCGCAATCTTTTTTTTCATCTGTTATTAATTTATTAATTCATTATTTTTAGCGGAATAAATGCTTGCTTCGCAGATGTTTTTTAAAGGTCAGATGTAATATCCCTAATATCATTTTCTCATGGCTATTTCATATCAGGCTAATTAAAGACAATATAATCCTCTGGGTTAATAGGGCTCCCATTATACCAAAGTTCAAAATGTAAATGAGGACCACTGGTATATTCTCCTGAATTTCCAATAATTGCAATACCCTCACCTGCTTTTACCTTATCGCCTTGCATTTTAAGTCTGTTTGATAAATGCTTATATACAGAAACAATATTATTGGGATGTTGAATGTTAATAACATAACCTTCTCCAACAGTATAGGTTGACAAAGTAACAGTACCATTAAGAGTTGAAAGGATTGCCTCATCTGGTACTGCAACCACATCTATTCCATAATGCTTTTGGGAAAGATCAAATTTGTTTGTGATTAATCCTTTTATTGGTGGAAAGAAAACCACATCCGATAATTTATCAGACCTGCCTGTAGAGATATTTGAAAATACTTTCAGGCTATATTGATCATGGTCTTCAACATGTTTTCGCAATATTGAATCTTCAATAGATTTTTGAAAAGAAATATTTGAATAATCTACTGCAGTATCAACAGGTTTATAATTAGTCGAATCAATAACAGGCTCTTCAAAAATTGTTCTCATTATATTATTAAAATATTGGTCTTTAAT
>JBDRPR010000254.1:0-12802 GCA_043826845.1 Bacteroidota bacterium | reverse complement strand
ACAAACCCTGAATTATCTCGTAACATCTGAGCAAAAATTAGGATTATTGGTTAATTTTGGACAAGACAATTTAGTACATAAAAGAACTATATTATGATAATTCGTGTCAAAAATAATAATTTGCGTAACGTCAGTTATATTTAAAATGGATGAACCGATAATCATAATAAAAAACCTCAGCAAAATCTACAATCAAAGAGATTCAGGGATATTATCCCCGTCTGATCTTGAAAAATATTCTCCGTCTTCGGGAGCAAAAGCCGTTATTGCTTTAAATGATATCTCATTAGATATTTATTCAGGTGAAACAGTTGGAATTATCGGGAAAAACGGCGCTGGGAAAAGCACTCTTTTAAAAATTATCAGCAATATCATAAAGCCAACTTTCGGGCAAATAAATATTTCAGGAACTGTTGCTGCGGCAGTTGAAATTGGAATGAGTTTTCATCCTGATCTAACAGGTAATGATTGCATTTCTTTTGCCTGCAGTTTGCTGGGATTTAAGAATAAAGCGATAAAAGAAATAAGGCAGAAAATCATTGATTTCAGTGGTTTAAACACGAAAATCAATACAAAAATCAAGTACTATTCCCACGGAATGCTTGTCAGGCTGGCATTTTCGATCGTTTCTCACATTGAATCAAATATTTTGCTTTTCGATGAAATGCAAATGATTGGTGAAGATATTATTTTTAAGAAACAGGTTTATGATAAAATTCATGAACTTAACAAATCAGGTAAAACAATGATTTTTGTAAGCCATCATCTTGCCGAAATTGAATCTTTTTGTTCACGCACCGCTTTGCTTGATGCCGGAAAATTAATTGCTATAGGTGAAACGGAAGCAATTATAAACCAATATAAAAGATTGACCGTTCAATAATTTTATTACATACCCTAGTTCATGATAAAAATTAATGATTTATACTCCGTAAAGAATTAAATATCAATAAAAATTATCAAATAGTCTACTGATTCTCTGTCAGGAGATAAACATTTTAATTTTGTTATACCATTTCATATTTAAAATTAATTCAATCATGGTTGATGTATAATACTCAGGGCATGTGATAAACATTATATAGAACGCTGATAACGCTGATGATTATGATTGGCGCAGATAATCATATTTTATCATAACCAATCAGCGTTTCCGACAGGAACTGCGTTCTATATTCAATTTTCCAGAATGAAAAATGTGAAACAGAATAAATGGCTGTTTGTGTTTAAATATCGAACCCAAATCAGATCGTAAAAAAAACATGGCAATGCACTTTTTCCCTTCTATCTCATTATTTGACAATAAGTGTTGATTGTTTGATATCCCGAATTCAGGCTACATGGTTTATTTTCTGTAAAAAAGATCTGCTTTTTTTATTTCTCCCTTCGAAAATCAAATTTTTCATGTACATTTGTTATCCAAATATCAAAAAAGTAAAAAAGATATAATCTGATGCTTGACCAGGTAAAAAATAATGAAATTATAAAAAAACTTCCTTATTCTCCTCCTTTTCTTTTTGTTGACAGGATTTTAGAATTAGACGAAAACCATATTATCGGGGAATATACATACAAAAAAAAAGAATTTTTTTATAAAGGTCATTTCTCAGGAAACCCTGTTACTCCGGGAGTAATCCTATTAGAAACGATGGGACAAATAGGACTTGTTTGTTTTGGATTATATTTAATGGATATAAAAGATAAAAACGGGTGGACTCCTCTTCTTGCCAATCTTGTTTCAGATTTTTATCAGATAATCAAGCCTGAAACAAAAGTAATTGTCAGAGCAGAAAAAATATATTTCAGAAGAAATATTCTTAAAGCCAACATTATAATGACGACTGAAAATAAATCAAAAATAGCCTCATCAACAGCAGTTTGTAATTTTATCTATTCGCAAAAATGAATCGAAGAGTTGTAGTTACAGGCATGGGCGTTGTTTCTCCGATAGGAACAGGAATACAGAACTTTCTATTATCTTTAAAAACAGGGAAATCAGGGATAAGATTTATTCCGGAACTGAAAGAATTAAATTTCGGTTGCCAGGTTGGTGGCATTCCTGATGAATCAGTTTCTCCATTTCTTGAAATCCTTGATAAATATAATCTGAATGCTGCAAGTAATATAATCCGTTATGCAATTATTGCTGCAATTGAAGCATGGATGGATGCAGGATTAATAATTCCTGAATTTCAATCTTCAGAGGTTGATTATAATACAGGATCAATTATCGGAAGCGGTATCGGACCTGCTGATATTTTTGGTTCAAGGATTATTCCACTGACAAATGAAAAAAATATAAAAAGATTACGCAGCACGATTGTTGAACATAGTATGCTTAGCGGAGCATCAGCCAATCTGGCTGGAATTCTTGCCTTAGGCAACCGGATTTCATTTAATTCCTCTGCATGTTCTACCAGTACCGAATCAATTATTCTTTCATATGAACTTATTAAGTCCGGCAAAGCAGAGAGAATGATTTCCGGAGGAAGTGAAGCATATTCTCCTTACGGTTGGTCGGGATTTGATGCAATGCGTGTAATTGCAAGAAAATTTAACGAAAACCCCGAACAAGCCAGTCGCCCGATGAGTGAATCAGCTGATGGATTTGTTCCCGGAGCAGGAGCAGGTATTCTGATACTTGAAGAATTGAATTCTGCAATTAACAGAAAAGCTAAAATTTATGGAGAAATTGTGGGGGCATATATCAACTCAGGGGGACAGCGAAACGGAGGAACAATGACTGCACCAAATTCAGAGGGAGTTATAAGATGCATAACCGGTGCAATTAATGATGCAAATATTCACCCTGACCAGATTGATTATATTTCGGGACATTTAAGTTCAACAATGGCAGATATTCTTGAAATCAGAAACTGGGCCGATGCACTGAACAGAAAAGGGATATCCTTTCCCTATATCAACTCTTTAAAATCATTAACAGGACATTGCATTGGTGCTGCCGGTGCCATCGAAACTATAGCAACTATACTGGAAATGAATCATCAATTCCTTCATCCTTCTTTGAATTGCAGAGATTTTCATCCTGAAATCACTTCTGTAATAGATGAAGAAAAAGTTACTCACAATACAATAAATAATGTAATAATTTAATATGCTGCCAAAGCAAGTTTTGGCTTCGGGGATGTAAATTCTTGTTTAATTTTAAAAAATAATACTCAATAAATTATGGACGATATAAAAACAAAAGTCACAGAAATTCTTAACAAATACATTTTCGATAAAAAAGTTTGGGATAATGCACCTGAAAATCCTAAAATTTTCAGTGATTTGATGATAAATTCTGCCAGAATAGTGGATGTTATTCTTGATATTGAAGAAGAATACAAAATTGATATTGACGATAATACTCTTGAAAAAATATTTACAATAAATGATATTGTGGATATAATTAAAGAAAAAACCCTATAATTCTATGACTTTGACCGGCATTGATATCGTTGATTTGACATGTCCGCTAAATCAAGCCGGTTTTAATAATAAGGAATATCTTAAAAAATTTCTTACGGATGATGAACTCAGGCATATTCAGAAACACAATAGTTTATATATGCCTGCTGTTTTCTGGACATGTAAAGAAAGTGCCTATAAAATACTGTTGAAAATGGGTTTTCAGAAGGCTTTTTCTCCGGCAAAATTCAATGTTAAAATTATTGATCGTTCTGAAAATATTATTCATTCTGAAATTAATTACAAGAATCAGATATTTCATTCATTAACAACCATTAAATCTGTCTATATAGTCACGATTGCAGGCAATGAAAAAAGTTCAATTTCCGAATCATTACTGAATGAAATAATAATAGAATCAAAAAACAAAGAAGTTGCTGATATGGCTTTTATAGATCATTTTTCAAAAAAACATGACCAACCTGAAAAAAAATTTAAAATTGTCAGAAGAAATAGCGACCCATCTATTTTTTTTAACAATGAGAAATTTTCAGTTGATTTATCAATATCACACGACAGACAATTTCACGCATATACATTTATTAAAGTATGAGTGATACAAAAAAAGGAATATTGCTAAGTATCGGCATAATGACATATAATCATGAAAAGTTTGTCGAAAAGCTATTATTATCAGTATTAAATCAAAAAGTTGATTTTTTGTACAATATTATTGTTGTTGATGATGCTTCTACTGATCTGACTCCTGAAATTTTAAAAAAAATCCGTAATCAATTTCCTGAAAAAATAAATCTCATTTTAAATAAGCAGAATAACGGAGCCTTGGCAAATGCAAAAATTCTATCAGAAAATAATCAGGGAAAATACATGTGTTTTCTTGACGGAGATGACTGCTGGACATGCCCTGATAAGCTACAAAAACAAATTACTTTTTTAGAAGAAAATCCTGACTATACCGGCTGTTTTCATGATGCAGAAATTCATAGCATAGATGTATCTATATCAGATAACCAAATTTATAAAAATCAGTCATTTATTGGATATAAATCTTATTCTGAATTCAATAATTATACCTCTGATTTTTATCCTTCTGATTTAATTATGCGAAACATTATTCCAACTTCCACACTGATATTCAGAAAAATAGATTTTTCCGTCTTTTTCAGTCAATTTAAAAATGTCACATTATCTCTCAACTGGGCTGTTCATTTATATATAATCAGAAACAGTAAATTTCGTTATTTTGATGAAAAATGGGCTTTATATAATGATCATCCTGAGGGAATTTCAAAAAAACACACTTATGATAAATTTTTATTGTCAAATATCAGGATACTGAAAATTTATAAAATAACAGGACTTATTCCACATTGTAGGAAATCAATAAATAAATCAATTGCGAATGAATATATCAACCTGTATCATTTCAGAAAAAAAACCCGGATTCCACTAATTGATGTAATATCCTTTTTTTATTACCGTTTTTTGTCAGTTTTCTGATTATTTTTGTAAGAACTGATTATTAACTTTATTAATATTTCGAATCAATATGTGCGGTATTCTAGGCAGAATAAATTTTCATAATCCGGTTGAAATAAATCAATTTACGGAGATGCTGGATACGATGATACACCGCGGTCCTGATGATTCGGGGAATTATTTTTCCAAAGACAAGTTAGTGGCACTCGGACATCGCAGACTTTCAATTGTTGATCTTACGGAAACAGGAAAACAACCAATACATAACGAAAACAAAACTATCTGGCTCACTGTAAACGGTGAAATATATAATGCAAATGAAATTCGTACAAAATTAATCAATTCAGGTCATGTCTTTTATACAAAAACCGATTCGGAAGTAATAGTTCATGGATATGAAGAATGGGGAGCCGGAGTGCTTGATAAACTCAAGGGAATGTTTGCCTTTGCTATATGGGATGAAAATAAAAAAAAGATGTTTTTGGCAAGAGACCGTTTCGGAATTAAACCTTTATATTATTACAACGATTCAGACTGCTTCATTTTTGCTTCAGAAATTAAAGCAATTATTAAAGATCCGACTATTAAAAGAAATATTGATTTCAGTTCGTTTGCAGATTTTTTTGTCTATCGCTATATCCCGTCACCAAAAACTATATGGGAAGATTTGCATAAAGTTCCACCTGCTCATTTATTAGAATTTGATGCTGATAGAAATGTAAATATTAAAGAGTACTGGAATATTTCTCCGGGAAATTTGCATTGTTCTGATGCAGATGCAGTTGAAAAAACTTCAATATTGCTGGAACAATCTATTAAAGAGCATCTTAATAGCGACGTTAAAGTCGGATGTTTTTTAAGCGGAGGATATGACTCAAGTTCAATCGTTTATCTTTTAAATAAATTGAATTATAAAACAAAAGTTTTTTCTGTTGGATTTGAGAATTGGAATAAAAGTGAAACCCAGTACGCAAAAATTGTTGCTAATAAATTCTCAATGGACTATCATGAAAAAATTCTTGAACAAAATGGATATGATGTACTTGAGAAACTAATGTACTATTATGATGAACCAATTGCAGATATTTCAATAATCCCTACATATGAAGTCTGTAATCTTGCATCCCTGTATGTTAAAACAGCACTATCAGGTGAAGGCGCTGACGAAATCTTTGGAGGATATAACTGGCACAAAAGTGGAACTGAATTACCGGTTCACATCATGATGTATCGCCTGAAAAACAGAATTTTTAATAATCAAAAAACATTCAGTACCGATCATTATAAAACTGAAATGTCAATGGGTTTGTTTGGTGAAGCAAATCTTAAAAAAATGATTAATCCGTTTCTTCATAATCATATTCATGACTCTTACTGGTTTTATAAAAAACATTTTAAGCCTGATATTTCAGGATTAAAAGCATTTCAATATATGGATATTAAGTGCTTCATGGCTGAGTTGGTGTTAACTAAAATGGACAGGGCCAGTATGGCAAATTCACTTGAGGTCAGAGTGCCATTTCTCGATCACGAGCTCGTTGAACTACTTTTTAATTTCGATGAAAAAGTTTACTATAAAAAGCATATAACCAAATTTTTAATTCATGAAATGATAAAAAACAAAATGCCGGATGAGATATTAAAAAGGAAAAAACAGGGATTTGTTGGTCCGGATAAATTTTATAAAAATTTTAAATGGTACAAAGAATTATTATTAAACGGCAAATTAATTTCTGACAAAATTTTTCAGACTAAATTTGTCGAGGAAATGATCGGAAGAAAAGACCATTGGAGATTATGGAAAATGGCTGTGATGGAAATCTGGTATTCAAAATGGAAAGCATAAAATAAAAACTTTTGTAACATAATTGCCTGATTATTATGAATATTTTTGTTTTTGTTGTTTGTGGAGACGATGAGCATATAAATGCACTGAATTTTTCGTTGAAGTACCTGAAACACTTTTCGAAAAATCAGATTAATGTTGTAACAGATAAATCCAGAAACAAATTAGAAATAAATCACAATGAAATAATTGACATCAAAACACCTGACCATTATTCACATCATCAGGCTAGTATTTATTTAAAAACCGGATTGCATAAATTTCTGGATATGAACAATAATTATTGTTATCTGGATAGCGATGTAATTGCTTTACATAAAAATGTTGACCGGATTTTTGATTATCACAACGGTCCAGTAAATTTTGCCCATGATCATACGCAAATTAACTTTTTTAGTCCTTACGCTTTAAACTGTGGATGTTTGGATGAAGCTACAAGAAGGCAGAAAAGGTTTTATGAAATTCAAAAGCAAACCGACCCTGATTTTACTCCTGATAATTTCTTTTTAACTTCAGAAGGGAGGCAGTTGTTTGCCGAATTATATAACGTACTTAATAAACCTTTCCGAAACATTTTAACTGTTTTCAAATTTTTATTGTTTAAAAATATATTGCCAGTCAGGTATTTCAAATTAAACAAAAATTTTAAATATGATAAGAAATTAAAAGTCTGGATGACTGGCGATAACAAGATTATTGCAAAAGACATACTTGCATATCGGAAAATTGTAGAAAAAAACAGTGAATTCAGATTTAACCGCTTAACAAAAAAGTGGAAAGATAAAGATGGCAATCCTGTATTTAATATAGAATGCAGGCATTTAATTGATGAGATCAAAAAAAAATATTCTGTTTCTATTCACCCCGAAAACTGGCAACATTGGAACGGAGGTGTATTTCTTTTTAGTCAGAAATCAGTTGATTTTCTCGAAACATGGCATAATTTGACGATATCCAATTTTGAAGATCCTTTATGGAGAACACGCGATCAGGCGACATTGGCTGCAACAGTCTGGAAATTTGGGTTACAAAATCAAAAAACATTGCCTGAACAATTCAATTTTATTGCCGATTTTTATAAACCACATATTGGATTTAAAAAAGACTTTGGCTTCACAAAAGATAATTATCAATCTGTTTTCACCCCATATTTCATTCATATTTATCATCATTTCGGTAATAAAAGCTGGGATGTCTGGAATGGTGTAGAATCTGTTTTTCCCCTTAACTCTTCGTAGCTTTAAAAAGAAGTTCGACGAAGTCAAATTCTTCATTTGTTGGCGCTCGTTTCCGAACGAGTGTCAACAAATTGTAAAATCACCAATGTTCATCGAAGTCAATCTTTCGATTTGATAAATTTCCAAAATAAATAATTAAATTTGTACTGATTCTGATCATATTTGACTATGAAAAATGCAGATAAACAAAACCACCAGTTTCACATTCATCCTTTAGGAGTGAGGCAAAAATGTAAAACCGGCGGTTTTGAATTTGCCGAAGACGTTTTATATTTGATAATGATATAAAATCCCCCTTCCTTTTCTTTGCCTCTTTTCCTGAAGGATGGAAAAGGAAGGGGTTATAACGACTAAATAGTTTTATAATAATGAATTGTTGAGATGCTCCATATATAAATTGACAATTTTTTCCCATGAATATTTTTTCCTGAACTCTGACATAGTATTCTCATCGAACTTATACTCAGAGAGAAATTTAGTTTTGTAAAATTCAGCTATTTCTGAAGAAAGTTTTGCGTAATTTTTAAATGAAATGATTTTTCCGTTATTACTATCAGCAATTAGTTGAAGATTCCCGCTTGCAGGAGTTGCCAAAACATACAATCCGCAAAACAAGGCTTCAAGAATGGCAATTGACATTCCTTCACTGATTGAAGTCGAAACTAAAAGATGTGCAGATTGATATTCATTTATTACTTCGGACTCCGGAACTTTTCCTTTTACTGTCACATATGATTTTATTTTTTTATCAAGAACAAATTTTTCAATCCTTTTTCTCAATGGTCCGTCACCAAGAATTGTTACCGAAAAGTCAAATTCTGTTTTTTTAAATTCATAAATTGCTCTGAGAAAAGTCATCGGATCCTTTTGCTTCACCAACCTTCCAACAAACAAAATTTTAAAAGTTTTTCCCCTTTTAGAAAAGTCAGGATAAAAAGTATTGATATTGCATCCGTTTGGAATGAGAACATTTTTATTCATGTATTTTGCTCCCAGAAAATGATCAATATTTCTCTTCATCTCATCCGATTGCACAAAATTCAGATTTGAATTTTTTAATATTTTTTTAATTTTAAAGTAGTTCAGAGCATGTAATAAATACAGACTTTTGGGTTTTATCCATGGGATGTCATGGCCGTGAGAGATGACAACATATGGAAGATCAAATTTCTTCTTTAGCATCAGGCTGACATTTCCTCCCGGCATGGTAAAATTAGCAATGCATATATCGAACATTGACTTATGACAATTCTTTTTTAAATACTTCGATGCAAATTTAATCCATGAGATCATTTCCAAAGGGTTGGATTTGTGCAAAGTCTTTCTCCTTGATTTTAATCTTATGATTTTCAAATTTTCTCTGTTCTCATCAACAGTACCCTCGAACCAAGTCGTCAGAACTGTTACAATATTACCAGAATCGGCTAACCCCTGTGCTGTATTTTTTGATATAACTCCGCCACCGGCGCCGATTGGGGGATATTCATAATTGAGAATTAATATCTTCATTTCCTGGATCTGTTTAAATATTCCATTAATGCATCTTTTGTGTATTTTGCTTTTTGTATATAGAATAAAGATTTTTCTTGATTATTAAGCATTTGATATAATTCTCCGATTTTTTGCATCAGAACATAATTTTGAGGATTCAGTTCAACTGCTTTTTCTGCATATTTTAAACCTGATAATGTATCTCCTTTTAAGAAATAAAAATTACCGAGATTAATATAGGGTTTATCAGATTGAGGTTCCAATTCAATAATTTTTCCATTTAACCTGACCGCCTCATCAAAATTGCCTAACCTGTTGGTCACCTTAGATAATTCTGACAAAGCATCAGTATAAAATGAATCAATTGCTACAGCTCGCTGATAGCAATATAGAGCGCTATCTATTATATTTTGATTCTTATATACTTCACCAAGATTATAAAAAGCTTTTGCAAAAGAAGAATCCAATGACGTTGCTTTAATAAGATGTATTTTTGCGAGTTTCAGATCAGGTCGTAAATTAAGATATATTGTACCTAAACTATTATGTATTAAATTATTATTATAATATATTTTGAGACTCTGATTATAATGCTCTATGATTTTATCCATTAAATAAGCTTGTTCCTGTGGTGTTTTACCTTCATACAATCCTTGTTGAAGTACAAGATTAAATAGAGCAGTTGCATACAGGTCATTTGCTTTTGCAGAATTCTCAAGATGTTTAATATCATTTTCATATAATGAGAGATGGCTTTTCCAGTTATAATTCCTTGAAATAGTTTTTGCAGAATATGGAATTAATATAATTATGAGAATTATGACAGCCCTAAAACCTCTGTTTTTTTTGATATTGGATTTTAACAGATTGGGAATCTTAAATAATTTGAATATCAGATAAGATACAGCAATAATAAATCCTAATGAAGAAATGAAAACCAAACGTTCTCCAACAATTCCCATCACCGGTCTTATAAAATTTGTAAACATTGAGATACTAATCAGATAAAAAAGAATTGAATATGATAACATGGTCTTCTTTTTAAAAGTAATTATTGAATATACAAAGATGCCTGCATGAAAGACAAAGGAAAAAATTATCGCCGGATTGGTTAGTTTCAATATAGGCAGTGTGTTATAACCATAATAAAATAACAAAGGATGTGGATATATTAATTTTCTTAAGTAAAAAAATAAACTTGAAAACAACATCGAAAATCTGTTGACAATACTTTTATTTTCGAGAAAAGGATTTTCGTATAATTGTTTATCTCTCAACGGATCAATTATCACTAATTTCTCAATAACATAAAATAGCACAAAAACCGCAATTAATAAAACAAGTATAGAAACCAGTCTTTTGGGGGTTAAATTTGTAAAATAATATAGGGTTAGAGGAATAATAACAAGAAATGTCAAAGAATTTGTTTTCGACATTAATGAAAATAAATAAAAAAAGCAACCCCACAGCAGAAATTTGACTTTCTGATTATCTGCATATCTGAAAAACATTAAAACGGTAAGCATAAGACCGGTAAGGCACAAAAGTTCATCTCTGTTCTTTAAACTGGCAACTACTTCAGTATGGATGGGATGAGCAATGAAAAGAAACAGAATAAAAACATTCAGATAAAAATTGTATCCTTTCAAAATTCTTTTTAATAGTTTGAAAAGAAGCACACATAAAAAAATGTAAATAAGAATATTTATTAAATGACTAATATGCGGGTTCTCTCCGAATAATGAATATTCTATTGCATAAGTTGCTTTTACAATTGGCCTATATCCATATCGCTGATTACCAATTGTAGAATAGTAACCGGAAAAAATTTCAGGAATAGCTTTAATCCCCTGTTTTATTTGAGTATTATTATAAGTTACGTATTCATCATCCAGAGAATAGCCGTTATTTATTGTATTCCCATATAGTATGAAGGAAAATATTATTATTAGTAATATTATTATGTTATCTTTATTTTGAGATATGTTTTTTAAATTAAAGAATTTCAAGATATAAACTTTTTTCTAGTATATTTGTAAACATAAAAATAATAAATAATATCTGATTCTCCGGAAAATTATGATTCCATTTAATAAACCATACATAACCGGAAATGAAATTGAAAACATCAGAAAAGTCATAAAATCAGGCAAATTATCAGGTGGTGGTGATTTTTCAGAAAAGTGTCTGGATTTTTTATATAAAAGATATAATTTCAGCCGGATTTTTCTCACGTCTTCAGGATCTCAGGCTCTTGAGATAATAGCTATATTGCTTGATATCCAAAAAGATGATGAAATTATTCTCCCTTCATACACCTATGTGACGACTGCTAATGTATTTGCTGCAAAAGGTGCAAAACTTGTTTTTGCTGACAGTTGCAAAACCAATCCAAATATTAATACCGACCAGATAGAAAATCTTATTACCTCCAAAACAAAAGCGATCATTGCTATGCACTATGGCGGTGTTGCATGTGATATGAGTACATTAACAAAAATTGTTGACAAAAAACAGATTTTTTTGATCGAAGATGCCGCACTAGGACTTGATGCTTTTTATAAAAATAAACCTTTAGGTTCACTTGGACATTTTGGATTTTATTCTTTTCATGACACGAAAAATATTACCTCAGGAGAAGGAGGGCTTCTGATTGTCAATGATATGAATTATCAGAAAAGAGCAGAAACTATTTTTGAGAATGGTACTAATAGAAATGATTTTATTAAAGGTACTGTTGATAAATATGAATGGGTGGATTTCGGATCTTCCTATAAAATGTCTGAATTAAATGCAGCATTTTTATATGCTCAGTTCGAAAATCTTGAAATAATTCAAAGTAAACGAAAGGATATCTGGAATTTATATTATGGGAAATTGCAAGGCCTAAACAACATCCGTCCGGAAATTCTTCCTGTAATTTCTTATGATTCTGATCAGAATTATCAAATTTTTTATTTAATTTGCAACTCCGATAAAGAAAGATTACATTTTCAAAAATATATGGTTGGAAAAAATATCAACTGTCATTTTCATTATCAGGCACTTCATCGTTCCTGTTTTATTAAAAACCAGGGAAAAATTGTCAGGCTGAAAAACAGCGAAAAATATTCTGACTGCCTGATTCGTTTACCTTTATATCCTGATCTTTCCAAAAGTGATTGTGATCTGATAATAAAAGAAGTATTTAGTTTTTTTACTTCTTATCAATCCAATTGCTTTTCAGGCAACCATTATAAAAAAATTTCGTCTAACAATAAAAATATTTGAAAATGAAAAGGCTAATTCTATTTTTATTTTTTATAATTTATTCATT
>JBDRPR010000253.1:0-3305 GCA_043826845.1 Bacteroidota bacterium | reverse complement strand
TCGATCAATATAGGCGGAATTTTAATAATATTCAGTTTTATTTCAGTTTTTTGTTCAGGAGTAAATTTATTGCTACTGACTTTATTGCAAAAATCATCGAGCATATTTTTCAGATATGTACCTATAAACACAGACATGATTGCAGGTGGCGCTTCGTTTGCACCCAACCGGTGATCGTTGGATGATGATGCAACTGATGCTCTTAAAAGGTCTGCATGGTCATAAACAGCTTTAATAATATTTATAAAAAAAGTCAAAAACAATAAATTCGATTTTGGATTTTTTCCGGGTGAAAAAAGATTCCTTCCTGTATCTGTTGCAAGAGACCAGTTATTATGTTTTCCAGATCCATTTACACCTGCATAAGGTTTTTCATGAAAAAGTACTCTCAACTTATGTTTTCTGGCAATTTTCTGCATTAAATACATCATAAGCTGATTGTGATCATTGGAAAGATTTGCTTCTTCATAATGAGCAGCAAGTTCAAACTGACAAGGTGCCACTTCATTATGTCTAGTCTGAACAGGAATACCAAGTAACCATGCTTCGTTTTCATATTCATTCATAAATTCTCTGACTCTGCAAGGTATTGAACCAAAATAGTGATCGTCTAATTGTTGACCTTTTGCAGCGTCATGCCCAAAAACAGTTCGCCCTGTCATTATTAAATCAGGCCGGGCATTAAATAATGCTTCGTCAACAACAAAAAATTCCTGTTCCCATCCGAGAGTTACATAAACTTTGTTAATATTTTTATCTATGTACTGACAAATTTTTGTAGCAGTACGATCAAGTAGGAATAACGATTTAATTAGTGGAACTTTAAAATCAAGTGCTTCTCCTGTATATGATATAAAAATAGTTGGGATACACAGAGTATTATCAACAACAAAAGCTGGTGAAGATGGATCCCACGCCGTATAACCACGTGCTTCAAATGTATTTCGAATTCCTCCATTTGGAAAACTGGATGCATCAGGTTCTTGTTGCACGAGATTTTTTCCGGACAACATCTCAACAGGAGTTCCGTCATCAGAAAGTTGAAGAAAGGAATCATGTTTTTCTGCTGTGCCACCTGTTAATGGTTGAAACCAGTGAGTATAATGAGTTGTACCTAAACCTACTGCCCAGTTCTTTAAACCCGCAGCTACCACATCTGCAACATCTCTTTCTATTTGCCTGCCTTCTGATATAGAATTTTGTACAGAATTAACTACTTGTTCAGGTAAATAATTTCTCATTCGTGATATTGAGAATACGTTTTTACCAAATAATGATGAATTAAAAGCTTTGTTTCCTTCTGAAACTTTAATATTTCGATTATCTATCGTTTCCAAAGCAATTTTTCTAATATTTTTCATTTTACCCCTGTTTTTTATAGGGTAAAAATAAGAAATTAATTAATTTTTGAAAAATAACCCTGAAAAAATAAATAAAAATAATTAATCATTTAGTTTTGTAGCCAGCACACAGATTTTTCTGAATTTTTCAACATTTCCTTCCAGATCATATATCTCAAAATAAATAAGATATATTCCGATATTTGCTTTTGTATTATAATCATTAATTCCGTCCCAGGTTATTGAGCCGTCCACGGCAAGTAATTCATTTTGCATGAGTTTACGGACAATTCTTCCTTTCGCATCATAAACGACAATATTGCCTACAAGACCTGTTTTTTCAAATTTATATGCAATAGTGAGAAAATCATTATAACCGTCATTATCAGGACTAAAGATTTCAGGATCAAGAATAACCTCTCCAATACTGCTCTCTGATTCATTGTACTGAGAATTTATATATGCAGGTGTTGCATTTCCTACGCTTTCTGCAGCCGAATGCCAGTTGAATGCATCCTGGGTGGGATTATCAAAATTGATTCTTTCAAGTGATATACCTTCTATGTCATTAATAAGAGAAAAATGCATTTCTGTGCTGTAGTGGAATTCATCAATAATGTTTAGCCATTTGTCTGCAATTATTATTATCCCATCGTCATCGTTAAGAGAAGGAAGGTCGTCAATTTCGATAAAACCTTTTTCGTTTGTTGTATAGTATTGATCGATAATTATTTGTGAATTTTCTGACAAAATATAATATTCTCCGGGGAAAACCAGATAGCCTTCTTCATCTATGGTATTTACAGGATAAAGTTCCCATTGATATGGATCTGACACCAGCAGATTCTCTTTTCTTGATGCAACAAACAAGTCATTCAGATCAAATACTTTATCAGATCTGTTATAAATTTCAACAAAATCAACAACTTCACCAACTGGATTAAATAATATTTCATTTATTACAAGATCAGAGGTTTCGCAAGAATCGGGTATGGCAAATCTGCAACTTTGAATATCTGAAATAATATTTCCGGAACAATCAGCAATGGAGTCGGTTATGTTTAAAGTGTATATAATTCCATTTACCAGATTATTGGAAAATGTAAGAATAATTGAATTATAAAAATATTCAACCGGATTAATGATAAGAGGATTTCCTAGACCATTATCTGCAATAAAGCGTGATGGATTAAAAACTGTCGTTGTATCAAGTGATTCGTCGAAAAATATTTTAATTGTATTTGTGTCAATGACAATTGCTCTGATAAGTCCAGGCGTATCTATGTCATTATTAACATTATATACGGAATTCTGTAATCCGGGAGTACCACCTTTACTATCAGTAGATGAAAGCCAGTTATCAACTCCCCCACAAGGATTATTATAGTCTATTTGTTCAAGAGACCATCCACCATCTGCCTTATAACTGTTTTCGTGCCATGTTGAAGAATAAGTTACAGAATGAATCTGTTTTCCATATTGATCAATCAGGCAGATGCTCGCACCACTATTGGTCAAATCGGTTGAGCCAATCACATCAATAATCTCTCCATATTCCTGTAATTCAGATATTCCTCCAGATGAACTCACAATTAAATATGATTTAGATGCAATACTTGCAACCGAAAAAATTTGTGTTTTTGTCCCGATTTTAAGTTGCCAGTTTGTGAGAGTAATATCAAAATCTGAGCGGTTATATAATTCAAGATACTCATATTCCGGCAAGCCTATAACAGGGTTAGGATCGGCCATTATTTCGTTTATTACAACATCAAATTGATTTGCTTCATAATAAGTAAATAATAATTCCTGAGATAGTTGTGTGTTTTGACAATCATCTGTTATATTAAGAATTGTAAGAATATTTTCTTGACCGACAATAAAATCATTTGAAAAGGAAAAAGTAAAAATTCTGGAATTGGTAGCATCCTGTTCAAAATAAACAGAGTTCCCGATTCCATTATT
>JBDRPR010000252.1:0-2783 GCA_043826845.1 Bacteroidota bacterium | reverse complement strand
AAAAAAATATAAATCAATAAATTAACATGTGTTTAAAATGAAATTCAATGAGGTTTAGCATACTAGGCATATTGTTGATAATTTTTGTTTTTGCAGGTAAATTATCAGCGCAGATTTTTTTTGAAGAATATGAAAAAAATGACAGTGTAAAAATAATTGTATTAATTCATCCCACTGTTTATAATATAAAAACATATACCTGGCTTGTTGAAAATGGTATTATTGATATTAAAGGGCTGGTGATGGTAGGGGTTTATTATGATAAGGAAGCCTATGATTATATTGAAACAAAAAAATATCTGGAAGAAAGTGGTCCTGGATGGTTTCGTTTGCATAAGGTATCAGGTGATATTAACCGGGAGAACATTTTCAAAAAAAATAACCTGAGCAATGAATTTGAAGATATTTTCAGGAAAAGTGACGGAATAATATTTATGGGCGGAGCCGATATTCCGCCTGCAGTGTATAACGACAAAACAAATTTGCTGACAAAAAACAGTGACCCGTACAGAAATTATTTTGAATGTTCATTTTTATTTCATTTGCTGGGAGGAAGGCAAAATCAGGAATATATTCCATTGCTTGAGGAAAGGAAAGATTACCCGGTTTGGGGAATATGCCTGGGTATGCAAACAATGAATGTTGCCTGTGGCGGCACTTTATGGCAGGATATTCCGTCTGAGCTTTACAATATCAAATATGCAGAAGATATATTATCAGGAAACTCAAATCAGATGCATCTTAATTACAACAGAAATTTGCCTTGTGATTCGGTGCTTATGGGAGGAATATTACATCAAATCAGTTTCAGCAAGGGGAATTTTATAAAGAAAACAGGACATAAGCAGAAATTTACACCTTATGTTTACAGCTATCATCATCAGTCAATTCAGTATATGGGGGCCGGACTGGAAATAGAGGCCAGCTCTACAGACGGTAAAGTAGTGGAAGTAATTACTCATAAGGAATATAAAAATGTTCTTGGTTTTCAGTTTCATCCGGAAATCAATGAGCTTTACAATGAAAATCTTAAGATTTCGTTCAGTTGTGAACAGGAAAGAATTGTATTAAAAGAATATCTTAAAGAAAAACAAAACCAGGATTTTAACAAAAGTGTATGGACATATTTCAGTTCATTATTTAAGCAATAAAACAATAAAATAATGGAAAAAGAGAAATCAAAAATTGCCTTTGCATGTGATCATGCAGGATATGAAGCAAAAGAAATGCTGATCGGGTATCTTGAAGAAAAAGAGTGTTATGAAATAAAGGATTTTGGAACCTGGTCATTGGATAGTTGTGATTACCCGGATTTTGCACATCCGATGGCCAAAGCCGTTGAAAACAATGAATTTGATTTTGGCATTTCCCTGTGCGGAAGTGGTAACGGGATTAATATGGTCGTAAACAAATATGCAGGAATTCGTTCGGCACTATGCTGGAATGTCGAAATTGCCAGACTTGCAAGGCAGCACAACGATGCCAATGTATGTGCTATTCCTGCGAGATTTGTAAGTTTTGTGGATGCTATTGATATTCTGGAGGCATTTCTGAATACAAAATTTGAGGGAGGGCGTCATACAGGACGGGTTAATAAAATAGCCATACACTGAAAATGAAAACCATACTGCAACTGAAGAATGTAAAATAGAATATAAAACTGTACTGCAGTAATTGATATTCAGACACAAAATTGTACCTTGTACAATTAAAACAAAGCTAATATAGGAAGGCGGGTGAAAAAATTTCATAATAATATTTTCAGTTTGCTGATCTTTCTGTTCATTACTGCCACAATTTCCATTCTGCTGATTATGTGGTTGAATCTATCCGATGCAATAGAAAAACTGGCCATTAATAAATTAAACGAAATCACAGAAAAAACAGTAACAAAACTGGATGCATATTTTGATGCCATCAGGGCCGACCTGCTGCAAATGAAAGAACTTTCCGATAACGGCATGCTCGATGCTGAAAACAACATGAATATGAATTATTTGCTGATGCCGGTTTATAATACAGCTCCGCAAATCACAACTTTTGCAATAGCACGAAGTAACGGGGATGAATTTTCATTGATAAGGGAAGACAGCACATGGCTTAATAATTTTGTTTATGAAACTGATTCCGGGATGAATATTATCAGAGAGCGATGGATTGGTGATTACATGGACAGGATAGTAATAAGGCAATGGGAAGATTATAATGCAGGATACGATCCCCGCACAAGGGACTGGTATAAGGGTGCTTCCGCACTTTTTGAAACTTCTCCCGTGTACTGGACCAACCCGTATAAAATACTTTTTCAGACATTCCCGGGAATAACAGCTGCAACCAAAGCAAAATCAAAAAAAAGCGGTGAGTATAATATTGTGCAGTGGGACATTCTCCTGTCGGATATTTCTGAATTCACAAGACAGCTTGCATTCAGTGAAAACGGACGTGTTTTTTTGCTTTCTGAGAACAATGAAGTTCTTGGACTTCCCGCCGATAAACGATTTGAAAATACCGACAGCCTCAGGAAATATGTACTCCTGCATTATGACAGTGCCGGTTACATTCCGATGTCATGTGCCATGCATTCTGAACACGAACAAGCCAAACCGTTTCCGTTCATGATTAATGTATCGGCCTGGTGGGGTTGTATATCAAAATACGAACTGGATAACGGAAGGCATTTTTTAATCGGTGTGGTAGTGCCGGAATCAGATTTCCTGTCAGATATTAAAAGGACAAGAAACATAATATTTGGATGCAGTATACTGATTACAATTTTCATAATT
>JBDRPR010000251.1:0-7878 GCA_043826845.1 Bacteroidota bacterium | reverse complement strand
CACCCACCGCTAGAATAACTTCGGTATTGTTTTCTCGTGCTATTCTGATCATTTTATAAACATCGTCAACAAGGGGGTTGGATTTTATTCCTGAATATTCAGTCACATTGAATGAAGTTTTATCTATTTGCTTAAGAATATCATTATAAATACCATTTTTCAGAATGCTCCCCTTACCGAATATTAAAAGAATATTTTTCCCTCTGTTTTTAAGTTCGCAGGGAAGATTTGCAATAACTCCTTTCCCGAAATAGAGTTTGACGGGATTGTAAGAAATAAATTTTTCCATAACAGAATTTTAGGTTCTATGAGTTAACCCACAAATACAATCAGTTCTGGCACCTGTAACGGATGCCATGCAATTGTACTCATTTCTTGACCTGAGAACACCCAAAAAAGCAAAAATCATAGCTTCTTTAAAATCAACTATTTGTTCATCAGGAATAAAAATTGAGTGATTTATTCTTTTTCTTATTAGCTTAATTAAAAATGTGTTATATGCTCCACCACCTGTAATCAATATCATGCAGTCCTTCTTAAAAGTAGTTGATAATGATATTTGTACAGCAATATGCTCATATAATGTTCGCATTTTATCTTCAATAGGAATATTATAACTTTCCACAATTGGAATAAATTCTTTCATTACCCACTCAATTCCAAGTGATTTTGGTGATACGGAGTTATAGTATAGAATATTATTAAGCCTATGAAGAAGTTCCGTATTCAAGTTGCCTGAATTACCGATTTTTCCATCACGATCAAATTCCAAATTCAAAATATTGGAATAATAATTTATTACAGTATTCACCGGACATATATCAAATGCATAACGTTTACCCGCCTGGTTAAATGAAATATTGGCAAATCCACCCAGATTTATACAATAATCATATTCCTCAAATAAAAGCATGTCGCCAATAGGAACCAATGGGGCACCCTGTCCTCCAAGAGCGACATCCATTGATCTGAAATCGGAAACAACTGTTTTTCTTGTTAATGCAGCAATTGAATATCCATCACCAATCTGAAAAGTAATTCCTTTTTCAGGCTGATGAAAAATAGTATGGCCATGAGAAGCAATAAGATCAACATCATACCCGAAATCTTCCAGAAAATTATTTACCATTTCACCTATAAACTTCCCATATTCTTTATGCAACAATAAAAATTCGAAGGCACCCAATTGATGAGCTGTCATTAATTTTTGCCTCCAAGAGAGTGTATATGGATAAGTATCACCATCCAGTATTTCAAAATTCCACTTATTTGTTTTATAAAATCTTACGGCGACAATATCCAATCCGTCCAACGAACTTCCTGACATAACACCCACCGTGATGTATTCATCTTGCATAAGTTCTTTTTTTTACAATAAATATGCATTTACTGACTTCTCAAAAATATGAAATAGAAATTGAATTACGGCAGTAAAATGACGTTTTTTTGACATTTCATATAATTCATTAGTAATAAAACTCACATTGAAAAGCAGATATATTATCTCTGTCGTCTGTAACTTCAATAAGTAGCTGGTGTTTATTGTGATTTTTTACAACTTTTGTATCAAAAAAGTATTCAATTTGTGCTTTTTTTGGCTCATATTCAAAAAGAACCCATTTACCATCAATATATCCGTTATATGATTTGATTCCTGATAAATTGTCAGTAATTTTAATTCTTATAGAATTGTCTTTTATGAATTTAGCATTATTATATATATTTAAAGGTTTAATTACCGGAGGAGTAGTGTCGATAAGTAAGGTGTATTTTCCGAAATTGATCGTTTTTGTTTTAATAAAACCATCTTCATAATCTCCTCCATAATTAATTATATTTCCTTTTTTAGTAATGCAGGCAACGAGAATCTTATCAGTTTTATTTTCAGGAATTGTGTCAGGTTTTATCGAAATCTCAATTTGTGAAACTAAGGGTATAGAATTCTGCCCAATAATATATAATTGTGAAAACGCAGATTTGTTTTTAATACTATCGGCATATATATTTATATATTCATCTTTTACAAGTGCATTTTCAGGTATTTTAACAACAATATTCTTTTCTTCATAAAGATATGGCTCATTATACCTGACAGATTCACCTGTTTGATAATTCTTGTAATCTGATGTAATCGAATCATTAATTTTTAAATACAGATCAAGGGATGCGGAATTTTGATTGTAATCATAAACTTTAACTTTTAAATGTACGGATGACAAATTATGCGGATCAACAAATCCTTTGTTATTTAAAGATTTATAAATACTTAAAGGGCTATTTTGTTCAAGAAAAAGTTTATGAATTTTTTGATTATTGTTTATTAATCCCTCATAATCAATATAGCTTTTCATGAAAACAGATTCTGAAAAAGCTATGCTGTCTAAAACAATTTTACAGATTAAAATTGAATCCTGAAATAACTCTATTGAATATACGCTACATATATTCTCAGAACCATTTATTTTGTCGTATGTTTCAATACCAAATCCAATTTTTCCGTTTAAGTTTAGTGTTTTATAATATGTGTCATTCTTTTTATCTGTAATAAAGTTGATTTTATCATATTGAACATTATTTGAACTATCTTTAAAAGAATATATTGTAAATGATTTTATTTCAGGAGGGATATTGTCCATAATATTAAAAAACCTGAAAGGATTCAACGGAACTTCTGAATTTGTTTCTCTTATTTCAAAATGAAGGTGTGGGCCCTCAGAAAAACCGGTATTTCCTGATAAGGCGATTTCTTCACCGGCCACAACAGGCACTACGTCTGAATCTAATTCGAAATCAATAGAGTATGAAGATTCTGAATAGTGCTCATTTTTAGTTACTGAATCAATTTTTAATGAAAATTTTTGTAAATGTGCATAAACAGAAGTATAACCAGAAGGATGGGATATATAAATTGTTTTACCATAGCCAAAAGGAGAAATTTTAATTCTTGAAACATATCCGTCGGCAATTGAAAATACCTGCATTCCTTCCTCTCCATCAGTTTTGATATCAATTCCGGCATGAAAATGTGTCCCTCTTAATTCAGCATAATTACCAGTATAAAACACAGGACTCTTAATCGGTAAAATAAAGTTTTGATTAATTTGACTCTGAGAATAGCTAGTTACAAAACCGATAACAAAAATTATCAGAAAGAGTTGAAATATATTAGTTTTCATTGTATGTATGGACAAAGATAATCTGATATTCCGGTAGATTTGCAAAAAAATATATAGAATTATTAAAAAAATGCAAATTGTATTTTATTATATCTAAAACAATGTTAATTTTGTATTAGTATATTATTCAAAATGGACATCAACTACGAACAAGTATTAGTTAAACTAAAAGAAAGAGTTACAGAATTAGTTTTACTATATGAAAGGGTAAATGATGTGAATTTGGAATTGAAACAAAGTATTGATCAAATAAAAAACGAAAAAGAGAAAAAAGAAATATTAATAGAAGAATTAGAGAAAAAAAACAGTCATTTGGAGATGGCAGCAGCACTGACAGGAACTTCAATGACTAATAATAATGGAGCAAAAGAAAGAATTGATCTTTTAGTGCGGGATATTGACAAGTGTATAGCTCTCTTGAATAAATAAAAGGATAATAAATGAACGAAAAATTAACCATACGTGTTAACATTGCAGACAGACATTATCCATTGAATATTGATTTGAAAGACGAGGAAAAAATTAGAAAAGCAGCAAAAAAAATTAATGATACCATATTACAATATAAGCAAAAGTATTCTGATAAAGAAAAAGATAATCAGGATTTTTTGGCCATGGCATCGTTGCAGTTTATTACAAAAAATATTGATTTGGAACAAAATCAAAATGTTTCTCGTATAATTTCAGGGATAGAACAACTAAATGCAGAACTGGATGAATATTTAAGTCAAAAGAGATAACGTTCTTTTAAATAAGTGATACAATATTGCCCGCATTAATTTTTTAAGTGTTTTAAAAATCAACAATTTCTAATTTGGAGCAAATGCTCGAATGACGTAAAACAGGCCTCAATCCCGCTTGTCGGGATCACCTTCGGGTGCTAACAGTGGAAGTTAGAAATCTTTGGCAGCTCCATCCCTGTCATAAAGGGTTTTTATTAATGTTTAAAAAATTTAGTGCGGGTTTTTTTATATATAATAACTAAATAAATTTATGGAACCAATTACAATTATTATTATCGCGGTTGTTGCTTTTCTTGTTGGAGCAGTTTTATCATATCTGATTTGGGATAAAGGAATTAAAAGTAAATCTTCCAACATGATTAAAGAGGCCGAAATAGAAGCAGAAGTAATAAAAAAAGATAAAATACTTCAGGCAAAAGAAAAATTTCTTCAATTAAAAACTGAACACGAATCAATTATTAACGAAAAAAACAGTAGAATTTTAGTAGCAGAAAACAGAATAAAACAAAAAGAAACAGCTATTTCACAAAAAATAGAAGAATTGCAAAGGAAAAATAATGAATTGGATACATTTAGAGAAAATCTTACAATTCAACTGGAAGTTGTAGAAAAACGAAGCGAAGAACTTGAAAAATTGCACAATCAACATGTAGAACAACTTGAAACAATTTCAGGACTTTCTGCTGATGAAGCAAAATCGCAATTAATTGATTCACTTAAAGAAGAAGCTAAAACTCAGGCTATGTCATACGTGAATGAGATTATGGATGAAGCTAAAATGACAGCAAATAAAGAAGCTAAGAAAATTGTTGTACATACTTTGCAAAGAGTTGCTACTGAGGCTGCAATTGAAAATTCTGTAACTGTATTTCATATTGACAGCGATGAAATTAAAGGAAGAATTATCGGCAGAGAAGGGCGTAATATTCGTGCTTTGGAAGCTGCCACAGGAGTTGAAATAATTGTTGACGATACTCCCGAAGCAATTGTTCTATCTGCTTTTGACCCATTAAGAAGAGAAGTTGCCAGACTGGCTTTACATCAGCTTGTAACAGATGGCAGAATTCACCCTGCACGTATCGAAGAGGTTATTGAGAAAACAAAAAAACAACTTGATGAAGAAATTGTTGAAATCGGAAAACGTACTTCAATTGATATGGGTGTACATGGCCTTCATCCAGAACTGATGCGGCTTGTTGGTAAAATGAAATACAGATCATCTTATGGTCAGAATTTGTTACAACATTCAAGAGAAACTGCAAATCTATGTGCTGTTATGGCTGCAGAACTCGGGCTTAATACAAGACTGGCTAAAAGAGCAGGTTTGTTGCATGATATTGGAAAAGTAGCTGAAGAAGAATCTGAATTGCCTCATGCTATTCTTGGCATGAAACTGGCTGAACGCTATAAAGAAAAACCGGAAATATGCAATGCAATAGGTGCACACCATGATGAGACTGAAATGACATCATTAATTTCACCAATTGTGCAGGTTTGCGATGCAATATCAGGGGCCAGACCGGGAGCCAGAAGAGAAATAGCTGAATCATATGTCAAAAGATTGAAAGATCTTGAAGATTTAGCTTTATCATATCCGGGTGTATATAAGACCTATGCTATTCAGGCAGGAAGAGAACTAAGGGTAATTGTTGGTAGTGATAAAGTTACTGATAATGATGCTGAAACTTTGTCTTTTGAAATTGCCAAGAAAATTCAGGATGAAATGACATATCCGGGTCAGATAAAAATTACTGTTATCAGGGAAACAAGAGCCGTTAATTATGCAAAATAGCAATGAATGATTTAAAAATAAAACATTCAAAAGTCCTTGTTACAGGTGGGGCTGGTTTTATCGGATCAAATATAATAGAAAGTCTGCTGAATCAGGATAATTATATCGTTTGTCTTGATAATTTTTCGACTGGATATATTGAAAATGTAAAGATTTTTTTCGAAAACAGTAATTTTCTTCTTATTGAAGGAGATATACGGGATATCGAAATTTGCAGAAATGCAGTAAAAGGAGTGGATTATGTCCTTCATCAGGCAGCTTTAGGTTCTGTTCCACGCTCAATAGATGACCCGAAATCAACTAATGATGTAAATATTGGTGGTTTTATTAATATGCTTATTGCCGCCAAGGACGAAAAAGTAAAAAGATTTGTGTATGCAGCAAGTAGTTCAACATATGGGGACAATGCTGATCTTCCTAAAGTTGAACATGAGATAGGAAACCCTCTTTCACCCTATGCAATAACTAAATATGTTAATGAGCTGTATGCAGGGATGTTTACAAAACTTTATGATATTGAAACTGTCGGATTAAGATATTTTAATGTTTTTGGTCCAAAACAGGATAAAAATGGTGCTTATGCTGCAGTTATTCCGAAATTTATTGATTCATTATTGAATAAAAAATCACCGGTTATTAATGGAGACGGAAGCAATACAAGAGATTTTACATATATTGAAAATGTGATTATTGCCAATCAGCAAGCTGCATTGATCGAAAACAAAAATGCAATTGGCGAAGTATTTAATATTGCCTGTAATAAAAATATTACACTGAATAAATTATTTGACATACTGAAAATCGAAATCAGCCAATTCCTCCCGGAAGTTTCAGGAATAAAACCAATTAACAAAGAAGCACGTAAAGGTGATGTTTTACATTCACTTGCTTCTGTTGAGAAAGCTGGTTCTTTTTTGAATTATCAGCCGGTAATCCATGTGGAAGAAGGTCTGAAAAAAACTGTCAAATGGTTTATTGAGCATTCGAAATAGAAACTCTTATTAATAAATGTTCAAAAAGCTTATATCCGGCGGTATTTTTAAAAATGTATTTACTCTGACATCAGGTGCAATAATTGCTCAGGCAATTATTTTATTAGTTCAGATGATTACAAGAAGGTTGTATGGGGAGGAGGATTTCGGGGCATTTGGTGTATATATGGCTGTCCTTGGCATTTTGGTTGTTATTTTTTCCTTAAAATATGAACTTGCATTGGTACTGCCTGAGAAAGATGAAGAAGCATCAAATCTTTTATTCGGAGTTTTTCTTATATCCCTGTGTTTTTGTATAATATCCTACGTTATTTTACTGCTATTTTTCGATCAGATTGTCAGACTGATTAATTTCCCTGAAGCTTACACAAGCTGGTTGTACTTTCTTCCCTTAAGCATCCTTCTTTTTAGTTTGTATCAGTCCATGAACTACTATCTTATAAGAAAAAAGCAATATAAAGCTATTGCTGTTAATAAAGTTACAAGAAGAACTTTTGAGGGGATCATTCAGACTATTTTAGGAAATGCAGGAAAAAAGACTGGATTGTTTATAGGGGACATAATAGGCAACATAGCCAATATTATTTCTGCTGTTGTTCAGATAAAGATCAGAAATCTGAATATTAACAAAGTTAGTATTTCAGAGATGAGAAAAGTTTTAAAAAAATATTATTCATTTCCTGTTTATCAGGTTGTTCCAGGATTATTGAATACAGTGAGTTTATTATTACCTGTTTTTCTTATAAACAGTTTTTTTGGTGCAAATATGCTTAGCCATTTCCATTTAAGCAGTCAGGTATTAGCTGCTCCACTTGCACTTATAAGTCTGTCAGTTTCGCAGGTTTTATTAAAAGACATCGCTGAGAGAAGACAGAATAAGCAGTATATTTTTAAAAGCATTTTTAAAATTGCAGGGTACCTATTACTGATAGTATTACCGATAATTTTGGTTATCTATTTCTGGGCTCCATGGATTTTTTCATTGATTTTTTCGGAAAAATGGGAGACATCAGGGGTTATTTCACAGATAGTTATTTTCAGTTTTGCTATCCAGTTTATTGTATCTCCTTTATCGTCGGTGTTAACGGCTCTTGAAAAGCTAAAAGCAGTAGCCGTGTGGCAGATTTTCTATTTCACTCTGATTATTGGCCTGTTTTTTTTCAGAGATTTGGAGA
>JBDRPR010000250.1:0-3299 GCA_043826845.1 Bacteroidota bacterium | reverse complement strand
TTAATAAAACTTTTTTCTGTGCCATCGGCTGGGTTACAACATTCTGCAAGATCAGTTTCAAGTTTTTCAATTTTTTGGTTTTGTTCTTTAATTCCTTCAATTAATAAACCAACAAGATTTTGATAAGCAACTGCTTTCTTTCCGTTTGGCATAGTTTTAATTACTTCTGGAATTACTATTTCAACTTCTTGGGCAATCACTCCCATATATGTTTCGCCAGTATTGAATACACTCATGGAATCAGAATAATTGTATTTATAAGTAACTCCTCTAAGTTGACTTATTTTATCCAGAGCATTATCTATAGTCAAGATATCTTTTTTAAACGAAACATCAGAGCCAAGATATTGTCCTTGTGAATAAATCCAACCTGAAGCATGAACATAAAATGTATTACTGCCTCCATAGTACATATGATATCCGCAGGTATTAGTTGTATTAGCATGAATACTTATAGTCTGGGCATAATCTGTATTGGAATTTACACGTAATCCCCATGATTCTAATCTCATCCTCTCATTACCTGCAACTGTAAATCCAATTGCATTATTACCGCTTCTATACATCCCAAGATTTGTTTCTCCTGTAAAAGAGTATGTTGGAGAACCTGCAGTACCATTTATTGATCTTACATGCCCTGTTGTTTGCACTCTGAATAAATCTCCGTTCCCCACGGTCAATAATGAAGCAGGTGTAATATCACCAATACCAAAATTTCCATTTATATCTAAATATGCTTTATTTGTTGAATTCGTGAGAAACCTGATCCCCCCTGATGCATTTTCGCCTGATGAAATAATCAAATCACTAGAAGATGCAGGAATACCAATTTTTGCGAACCGGTCATCATTTGTTGTTCTGCCGAATTGCAAATACATTTCTGCATTATACGAACTAGTTGCATCGTTATCTTCAAGAAGAAATACAGGAAAATTTGTCCTTAAATGCAAAGGTTGAGTTGGAGTTGTTAGTCCTATTCCCACATTGCCATTTGACAGTACTTTTACTTGTGAAAAGCAGTAAAATGGTACAAAAATGATAAAAAATAAAGCAATAAATTTTTTCATGATAAATAATTTTTAAATAAATGCCTACTCTATAAGCTTTTCGGCTATCGCTTTTAATTTTTTATCACTCAATTTTTATGATTCTTAATATATCTTCTGCTCTTGTTTTATAATATCCTGTTTTTTCTCTGGTTAATTTTTTAAGGTATTTAACCGCCAGTTGATTTTGATCTGTTTTAATATAACAAAGTGCAAGATACCAGCATGCCTGGTCGGTATAAAAATTATCATCTTTATTTGCCAGAACCGATAATGATTCTACTGCTTTTTCATATTTACCGGTTTCAATATAGGTCATACCCAGATAAAATTTTGCTGTAGCATCTTCAGGCTTATTAATTAATACTTTGTTTAATATTTCTGTTGATTCTTTATATCTCTTTGAATCATAAGCCAGCAAGCCTGATTGAAGATCGTTTTCAGCTTTTTCTGCCGATCGGGTCAGATTTGGAGAAGATGTACATTTATAATAAGTATTGAAAATTTCATTATTATCCTTTTTAACATTATAGTTCATTAAAACGATGCTTGCTATTAATAAAACAAAAATTACAGCAGCAATTTTATACCAGTTTTTTAATATGACAGATGAAAATCCCGAAGGCCTGTGATTGAATTTTTCTTCAATTTCATTCAAAACATTATTAAATTCGAGTACCTTGCTGTTATTTAGTAAATCGTTGATTTTCCTGTGAAATTTGTAATTTTTAAGAAAAGTGTCATCCTGATTTAGCTTTAACTGAAATTCAGAGATATCCTCTCTGCTCATCTCTCCGTCAAGGTAATTCTGTATATATTCCGAATATTTAATCTGTTTGCTCATTTTCTAATTATTATAAAATTTAAAAAACAATTCTATACACTTTTTTCTTCTCACTCTTAAAACATTTTCTCCTGTATTATTCATTAAAGGGATCATTTCCCTGTATGAAATATTTTTTGCCCTGTATCTGAATATTTTTTTACAGTCTGCCGGTAAAAGGTTAAAACACTTTAAAAATGTAACAAGGATGTCCTCTTCCTCTTCATGGGAATAAGGGACATTCTCTTCAGCTATCAGGTTTTCAACACTGCATAGATCAGAAAAATATTCAGTCTCCCTTTGCATATTTTCATTTCCTTCTTTCTTTCTATATTCATATAAACTGGCTTTGACAATATAGGATTCAAAATTTCTGATTTCTGTTTCTTTTGTCTGCAAACGATCAAACAACCTGATCAATACAACCTGAAATATATCTTTGGCTTCATAATCAGTACCGCCTGATTTTTTTATCATTTTAACAATTTTTTGCCTGTATTCTTTATATATATAATTTAACACTCTACTGTTTCCCTCAAATATTCCGTCTCTGATCTGCTGATTTGAAAATTTCACTTTTAAAAGGTATTGAAATGTTATAATATCGTGCTAATATAACACTTTTCTTCATTTCCCAATACCTGTATTTAAATAAACTTTCTTTAATCATCACATAAATAATTATTCATATTATAACTTTTATTGCTTTTTCAATTGTCAATGGTTTTAAAACATAATCTGTAACATTTCTGAATCTGCAGACATCTTGTTTGTAATCCTGAGAATCATAACTGGATAATATGACAATTCTTGTTTTGAAATTTTTGTCACAGTATATTTTCTGTATCTCCTCGAGAAACTCAATGCCATTCATAATTGGCATAGCAATGTCCAGAAAAATATAATCCGGCAATCCGTTGCACTTTATCGATTCCAGTGCTTCCAATCCATTAGATGATGTCTCGATCTTTTCAAATTTTCCCAGATTTAATAATACAATTTGTGCTAATTGCCTCATTCCCGGATCATCTTCAACTACTAATGCGAATTTATTTTTGTACATACAGACTAATTTTATTGTATTTTTCTATAAATAGAAATACCCCTCTATATATATGCGTCAGAAAAGGCAAAAATATTAGCGGTTTTGAGCAACTATTTTTCAACAATGGCGTAATTTAGAATTGTTCTAAATATAGCGACCTCTATGTGTGACAGATGATATTTTTTCGGATTTGAGTAAAAATGCAATAATATATATTCTTGAAATCTGTATTAACTAAAAAATGGGGTCAGCATAATTTTCTGGGGAGTACTACAAATTAAGCGAATAATTTTGATAATCTAAAAAGAAAGAATTTCACATCTGAGACACCTCTTAGATTTTCTCTAAATCCTTTTATTTTCGAGTTGAAGGATTCGGCATAAGC
>JBDRPR010000249.1:0-3763 GCA_043826845.1 Bacteroidota bacterium | reverse complement strand
ATTTTTATAGATGGAATTCAGTGGTTTCCATCAGAATTGAATACAGATTTGCTGATGCCAAATTTTCTGATACCTGATAAAAAAGACACAATTCTTTTAAATGATACAAGCATTATAAAAGTAAGTTCGTACTATCCCATTATCGGCATTGGGAAAACTTATTTAAGTCAGATTTCAATAAATCCGGAACTGGACAAAAAAGAATTTACAAATCTTGAAATCGAAGTAGAAAATGATGCTCATCAAAAAGATGATAACTTCTGGAATTCATACCGCTACAACTCACTGTCTTCAAAAGATTTAAATACATATAAATTAATTGACAGTATTGGGAAAGCCGAGAAACTCGATTTAAAATTCAAATTAATTGAAACCGTTTCACAAGGATTTATTCCATGGAAATTTTTAAATATTGATTATAAGAGTATCTTACTATTTAATAGTTATGAAGGATACCGAACGGGTTTAGGATTAATGACAAATGAACAAATTTCAAAATTTTTCAGTATTGGTGGTTATGTAGCATATGGTTTTAGGGATGATGGAATTAAATATGGTGGAATATTAAAAATCATTCCTAAAAGTAATAATGATTTGAAAATAAAATTCTCATTAATTAATGATGTGGATGAAACAGGGGGGATACTTTTTCACGAAGACAATATGATTTTTGGTACGGATTTATACCGAAATCTTATGGTTGATTTTATGCATCAGGAAAAAAAGATACAATCTGAATTTCAAATAACTTTTTTCCAATATCTCCATGCCAATTTAATTTTCAGACAATCTGAACACATATTTAACTCAGAATATATATATAGTGATTTCCCCGTACTGGAGCAGGTACTGGATATTAAAACTCCATATTCTTTTAATACTACTGAGACAGAACTTCAATTCAAATATGCTTATAAAGAGAAATTCATGAAAACTCCCCGTGGATATAAAATTTCTTTAGGCACAAACTACCCTATTGTTTGGTTCAATCTGACAAAAAAATTCTCTGTTTCAGGAGAGAAATTCGAATATTTTAAGGCAGAAACCAAAGTTTCAAAATCGTTTTTAAGTAAATCATTTGGCAAGCTTAGCATTCAAACAGTTGCCGGATATACAAATAAGTCTTTACCTTTTTCACTTCAATATAACGGACATGGAAGTTACCGACCTTGGGTAATAGAGTCTGCAAACAGTTTCGGGACTGCAAGAATGAACGAATTCTTTAATACACGTTTTATTTATGTTTTTTTGCGTCACGATTTTGCCTCTTTACTTTTCAAAACAAAAAAATTTCACCCCAAAATACTGTTATGTCAAAATTTCGGATATGGAGCACTTGATGAACCTGAATATCATTATGGAACTTCAGCCCGGTCAATGGAAAAAGGATTTCATGAATCAGGAATTTTATTTAACAATTTGATTTCTCAATCATTTTTTGGTTATGGTATTGGTTTATTTTATCGATATGGACCATACTCATATAAAGAAAACATTGATAATTTTGCAGGGAAAATAACTTTGTACATTTACCTGTAAATAACGCAAATAATATATATCAATTTTTGAAAAAAAGAAATATTATAAAGAGGTTTGTTGATAATATATATACTGTTTTTCTGATTATTACAGTAATATCTATTTTTTCTTTTACTATTATTTCCTGTAGCGATATGTCTTCAGCCCCAAGAAGCGATTCAAACATTTTACCAAAAAAAATCAAACTATGTATAAAGCAGATATATTGTTCCAGAAAATATATTGATGTAAAAATCGGTACTTTTTTAGGGAACAATAAAAAAAATTATTACGGAAAAAACCCGCCTGCTAAATTAAATTTTATCTGGAAGCACAATCTTGGATCTGGCTTGTCGGTTGTAAAACCTTCAGAAGGCGAAAAAATTTATTCTGGTGCCGGTTGGACAGGTCAACCCTTACTGATACAAGAACAAAATCATAATTATTTAATTATAGGTTCTTACGATCACTTTTTAAAAAAAATAGATGCTGAAACCGGTGAGTTGATATGGAACTATAATTTTGGAGACATAATTAAAGGAACCGGAACTTTCTGGATAAATGAAAAAGCACTTACTTCTGAGGAAAAATATATTATTCTGCAAGGCAGCAGAAGAGGTTTAAATAAAACTATTTATAGCAAAACCACTCCCAGTTTCAGAGCGATATCGTACCTGACTGGCAAAGAGTTATGGAGTTTAAATATAAAAAAAACTGATAGCTATAGCAGAGATGTTGATGGATCTGCGCTACTATTAAATGATACAGCGTATATTGGCCTTGAAAATGGAATTTTTACAATATTAAATCCTGATAATAAGAATGCTGTTCTGGCAGATAGTCTTTTACAACCTGAAATAATTCAAGAAATTAAAACTTATACCAACAAAGATATTGCATTGCACGGAGGAAATCTAGTCAATGAATCAAGTCCTTGTTTGCTAAATAATCATATATATATTACTTCAGGATCAGGACATGTATATGGCTACAATCTGAAATCAAAAACCATTGATTGGGATTTATATCTTATGGCTGATTTAAATGGGTCTCCGGTTGTGACCAAAGATAATTGTCTGCTGATTTCCATAGAAAAACAGTACATTCAGGGAAAGGGTGGAGTAATAAAAGTGAATCCTGCCAAAAGTCCTGCTGATTGTATAATCTGGTATTTTCCGACCGGAAATGATAGTTATGCTGACTGGAATGGAGGAGTAATAGGAAGTCCATCAGTTAATGATTATTATTGTCAAAACGGACTCTGTATGGCAGCTTTTGCATGCATTGACGGGTATTTGTATATTGTTTCTCATGAAATAATAAATAATAAAATGCAGATTAAGGGACCATTAAATATTAATGATTATTATATGCCTAAAGAAATTTTCAGATATTATATCGGACCTTCTATTTCCACTCCTATATTTTTTAACAACAAACTGATAGTTGCCGGATATCAGGGTTTATATTGTTTCGATTACGATCAGAACCAAGAATTTAGATTATCTGCTTTGATAAAAGGTGTTTTTGAAGCAACACCGGTTGTATGGGATAATAAATTATATATAGCTTCAAGAGATGGCTATTTATATTGTTATGGAGATAGTTCTTCTGACAACAAATACGCTGAAAAAGAAATCTCTGATGAAAATTATAAATTATATGTCGATTCATCGATAATTACTGATATTGATATTATCAATAATAAAAAACGACTACTTGACAGTAGTTTAAATCCACTTAGCAACAACACAAAAATTATTAATTATTTATCAAATTTAACTGCTGATATTGAGAAAAAAGAAAAACGGTTGCTTGATAGCGCAGAAAATCCATTTTACAACAATACGGAAATTATTAATTATTTATCGGATTTAACTGCTGATTATGAAAACGAAAAAATAATCATAACTGCTACAAGTGCTACCATTTCAAAATCTGACCTATATCCTGAAAAGCTGGTTCAAGAAGATGTACTTTCTAAAAATAGTCACTATCATATAATTGCAGGAAGTTTCACCATTAAAGAAAATGCTGATAAGTATTTCAACAAACTAAAAAATGATGGATTTAATGCATCTATTCAGGGGCCAAAAAACAATTTCTATTTTGTAGCATATATTTCCTGCAATTCTATAAGTGATGCCAAAAATCATCTGAATCAGAAGTACAAAAAGGAAAATCAAGATGCGTGGATATTATACTATTAGTTCATTTTTGGCATAAAAAAACCCGGATATAACCG
>JBDRPR010000248.1:0-5293 GCA_043826845.1 Bacteroidota bacterium | reverse complement strand
GACCCACTCAATAACCATCCTATATTTTTAAGAATAAAGTTGTCTCTGTCGGGAAAGAGAACATAAAGTGTTACTTTATTTTCAACAACATCATCAGAGAAAAGCTTGATTTTATATAAATCAGGATTCTGAATATCTATTTTTAAAGAATCAGAAGGAAAAAATTCGCCATCGTTTTCAATGCCAAAATAATAAGGTGTGTGAATATCTCTGTCATGTAATGCCTTGTCAATGAATTTTCTCATTTCCGAAAAGTCTATTCTTTGGCTTATAGGAATATCCTTAAATTCCAATTCATGCATTATTTCGCTTAAAATAATGTTGATTTTTTTATCCTTATCATCAAAAATTTGCTGAATTACTACTTTGAGAGAATCATTTTTATCAGACATAATATTTAAACACATCGAATCATCAATATACTTCACAGAATCTTTTTTGAAATACTTTACAAGATTTTTCCCATCTAAATTGTCATCATTGAGTTCAAATCTAACGCTCTGGCTACGTTTATTTTTATAAACAGAATCGCATTTAACAACAAATATATTATTGCTGTCGCTACTTTCTGAAATTGAAGTTTTGATATCGAATGATGAAAAATCACAACTGTCAGTTTGTACTAATGAATTGTTTTTTGATATCAGATATACAGTTTCTTTTTTCTCTAATTGTTTAACCGCATCGCTCAATGCATCGTTTATTGCTCTGTCGAATTGCTCCCTTTTAACAATCATCGCATTTCTGATCCAGAAGGTCTGAACGGCAATAATTCCTATCAGAGCAATGGACATTAATACTATCAGTATGCTGAAAATTCTTCGATTCATGGTTCAAAATTAACACATATTAAGTTTAATCCCTAAACTTTAACTTTTCTTTAACTCTTTTTAACCTTCCCTTAACCAAATGCAGATTCACAGTAGCTTACTTTTGGACTATATTAATAAACTAAAATTTTCAGGAGGAAAAAAATGAAAAATCTTTTTAAAATATTAATTGTACCGGTTTCACTGGCAGTTTTTATTGCAGTGTTTTTTATATTTCAATCATTTGCTGTTCTCGATGATTCAAAAGATGGTGATGAAAAGAAAGTAAAAATCAAAATGATTAAGATTGTTGATGGTGTTGAAACAGTTGTAGATACCACATTTACTATCACAAATGATGATGAGTTGCAGACGATTTTATCTGGACTTAATTTGCAGGGAATTGAATGCAATACAGATTCTATTCTTCAGACTATTGATCTGGATATTGATGGAAATGGTGAAAAGCAAATCAAAATGGTTGTTTGCACTGATGGAAATGGCGATAACATAAATATCGACAGTCTGCTCAGCACATTAGATGTGATAGTTGATGAAGTGGAAAGCGGTGGAGAAAAAATATACACAGTAAAAATTGGGAATGACGATGGTTCAGATGTGGTTAAAACCGAAAAGAAGATTATTATTTCTTCAGATTGTGATGGTGGAGCCAAAGGGAATAATAAAGACGTAAAAGTTATTGTCATTGGGGATGATGAAAATTCTGATAAATGGGATGTTATAAAAGAAGATGATTGTATAGTACGTGTGAAGGAATTAAATAACGGAGAAAAGAAAATAATCATTAAATCATCGGTAGATACTGTTTGCGATAAAAACAATATTAAAGTTATTAAAACAAAAGACGGAAAAGAAGAAATGATTATCCATCCAAAAGTTTGTGTTGTAATGCTGACCGATGATGATAAAGAAGTATTTAAAAAATCTGGAGTAAAAACAATGTCTGAGGAATGCAACAGTCTGGATGTGGGGGAATTAAATTTTTATCCTAATCCCAACACGGGAAAATTCAACCTGAAATTTAATCTTGAAAATAAAGAAAAAACAGGAATTAAAATATATGATATCAATGGCAAAGTGGTTTACAACGAGATTATTAATGATTTTAACGGAGAATATAATAAAGAAATAGATATATCTGATAAAGGCAAGGGTACTTTCTTTTTATGCATCATGCAAGGTGACAAGGTGATGAATAAAAAGATTATCATAGAATAAAGGTTAGTAGTAGTTTCAAGTTTTGTAAAGGCAGTCCGCTATCTTGAGGACGGCCTTTTTTTAAATTTATACATTGTTTATCTGTCATATCTGTGAAAATGGGTATCCGAATAATTCGTACAACTCAATATACATCATAGTTTCAAATTGGAAGGATTAAAATTTCAAACCAGGATCATACAGCGTTTAAAATTTATTTTTATAATGAAATCAATTAGTTTTTATACTTTAGCTAACTGAAAATTTTGATTTATGATGTACATAAAATATATGTTATTTCTGATCGTCTTTATTTTAACTTTATATCCTGCATTTAATCAGGGAATTGAGATAAAATTAAAGACACTCGATGCCCTTTTTCAAAATTCAATGAAAGCATGGGAAATTCCAGGAATGGCTATTGCAATAGTGAAAGACGATTCTGTTATTTTTGCTAAAGGCTACGGAGTAAGAAATATTGAGAAAGGTGGTGTCGTTGATGAAAATACAGTTTTTGGAATCGCAAGTAATACCAAAGCTTTTACTACTGCTTCACTGGCAATTCTGAATGATCAGGGGAAAATCAACTGGGATGATAAAGTTGTCAAATACCTTCCATATTTCGAGATGTATGATTCTTATGTGACAAATGATGTTAAAATAAGAGATCTGCTTTGCCACAGGAGCGGATATAAGACATTCAGCGGAGATTTACTTTGGCACAGTACAATATACTCGCGTGAAGATATAATTAAACGAATTAAATATCTTGAACCAGAATATGGGTTCAGAAGTCACTACGGGTATTCAAATCTTATGTTTTTAACAGCTGGTGAAATTATTCCTGTAGTATCAGGTCTGAGCTTTGATGATTTTCTCAAGACTAATTTTTTTGAGCCTTTGGGTATGAAAAATACATGTACGTCTATAAAAGGATTTGATAAAATCGAAAACCTTGCACAACCTCATGTCAAACACAAGGGGACGATGATTCCTATTAAATATATCAGTTGGGATAATATCGCACCTGCTGGAGGAGTAAATTCCACTGTTTTGGATATGACAAAATGGATTAAAATGCAACTGGCTCATGGGAAATATAAGGGAAAAACCTATTTCAGTGCTGAAGCTCAGAAAGAAATGTGGACTCCTTTTATTACAGAAAAACTTAGTCAGACCGATGAGTTCCTGTTTCCTTCCAAACATTTTGATTTATATGGATTAGGGTGGGATCTTTTTGATTACCACGGAAGGAAAATTGTTGATCACAGCGGGGGATTGGATGGTATGATTTCGCAGGTAGTACTTGTTCCTGAAGAAAATCTGGGATTTGTAATTCTTACAAACAGCATGAACTATTTGCCATATACTCTAATGTATCACATATTGGATGTGTTTTTTGAGAAGGAAGGAAAAGATTACAGCGGTATTTTCCTTAGAATTATCAATCAGAATGAATTATTTGATGAGCAGAAACGTTTACAGGAAGAAAAAGACAGAAATAAGAGCATAAAACCGTCACTTTCCCTTGATAATTATGCAGGTGATTACCATAGTGAATTATACGGAGATGCAAAAGTTTCATTTGACAATAATAAACTGATATTACAATTTGTTCCAGCACCTGAATTTATTTCAACATTAGAACATTGGGAATACAATAGATTTTCCGTTGAGTTTAAAGAATTTCCATCTCTTCCTCCTGGTAAGGTAGATTTTATTATTGATGGAGATAAAGTCACCGAAATGAAAATTGATATACCCAATCCTGATTTTGATTTCACTGAACTAAAGTTTGTTAAGGTTAAATAGCCATTGAGCATGTATTTCTTGAGATGTATATTGATTATTTTGTTGATTTCATTATATGGAAATTCTGATGCAAAAAATTATCCTGAAACAATTGAAAGTTTTAAAAAGTCCAGAATTGTTTTTTTAGGAAAAATTATTGGAATACAGGAAGTAGATAAAACATTTCAGGAAGATTTAAATTGCTTTAAAAAGAAATATATTGTTGAATTTGAAGTTGAAAAAATATTCAAAGGTAAACGTTTTGAGAAAATATTGATATATGATACTCTGGATGTTGAATATCTTGATTATTACATTATAAACAGGGAGTATTTTGTCTATCTTAAAAAAGTTAAAAAAAATCTAAGAACAACCAAGTACGGAATTATTCGCAGTCGCAGATTAGGTGATGAATCGACGCAAAATGAGATATACGAAGTGACAGATTTTGTTGACAAGCATTGGTTCAGAAGAATAAAAAACCCCGAACCATTTATAAAGTTTATATCAGGTGGGTGTAATTGTTGAAATATTTTTATTATAAATGCGTTTTATTACAATGAAAGTATTAAATTTAATATTTGCTATTATTTTTTTATGGATATTTCCTCAATATCTGTTAGCGGAAAAAAAAGTATTTTATGAAGATATTTTGAGCAATCCGGTTAAAAATGCAGAAAAACTTGAAAAAATATTTGTTTACAATGAGATAGAAAGATTCAGGTCTTTAAGTATTTCAAATGCAGTAATACTGGAGAATGGTTATGCCAGGTCTGAGATAGTTAATAATCAGGACTGGGACGTAAATATTAAAAACAGGAAAGTTACCCGAATAGACATTGTATTTACGAAATATCCGTTGAAAAAAGAAGATTGGATTACAAATTATCATAAATTGTTGGCCGACAGGTTAAATAATCTGTTTAAAATGGATTCTTCGCTTAATTCTGATGAAATACAATGGAATCTTGTGTTGCAGACAGGATGTAAAACAGGGAAAGAAGCACAAACATATTATCATGGCATTATTATATATTTTGAAGTATTAACTGAGAAAGTGCCTTATTCAGAAAAAATCTTAAGAACAGATGAGGTGACGAATGTTTCTGTTATTCATAAAGACACTTCAACTTTTAATAATTTCATTCCTCAATCCACAAATGAGGATTTAATTTATCTTATAAAGATTGAAAAGAAGAGAAATAAGCAAAAAAAGCCGGAGCCTGTGCAAGTCCCTGATTGTCCTACATTCAGAAAAAAATGGCTTTGGTAATACTATTATTAATAGACATTCGTTCTAATAATTGGTAATTTGCTTAATTGTTTGTTTATAAATTATGAAATGCCCATGATAAAAATTTATCACAAACCGTTCCGATAGCTATCGGAATGATTATTAGGCTCCCGATCCCGATAGCTATCGGGACTATCGGGACCATGTGACAATAATTTAAAAAATAAAAAAATAAACACAT
>JBDRPR010000247.1:0-2200 GCA_043826845.1 Bacteroidota bacterium | reverse complement strand
AAGTTTTATTAAAAATAAAAATCCCAATTGTTGTATGTCCTGGCTCGATTATATTTTGTGCTCCTGATGTCCCAATCAGACTGCTATTAACATATAACCCAAAGATACAGTCATTTATGGACAGCTCTATTTTTTTTACATAGTCTCTCTGCTTTTTCAGGGTTATGTCAACCCGAGTATTTTCAATATAATTCTTTTGCTGCTGCAGCCCTTTAACATAATCCTCTGTTACATCCTCTTCACCAATCGAACCGAATTCACATGTGGCCGAACCTTTTTTAAATAAAATACGTTTTTCAACATTCATTTATGCATTTATTCCCAATGCTTTTTTTGTAAAAATCAACATTCTATTTTTTAAGACTATTAATCACATCTGAAATAACCTTTTGAACATCCCTTTTAGTCATTCTTGGAAATAATGGTATGGACAGGCATTTGCTATAATACTCTTCTGCAACAGGAAAGTCACCCCAAGACGTTCCAAAATTCTTTCGATAAAAAGGCTGCGTGTGTACCGGTATATAATGTACCTGGGTTAAAATGCCCTTCTTCTTTAATTTAAGCATATACTCAGCCCTTGAAATACCTGATTTTTTAAAATCAAATAGTAAAACATATAGATGGAAATTGCTTTCACAGGCAGACAGTTCATATGGTATCTGAATATTATCAATCCCTTGGAATGCTTCATTATAACGATTAACAATGCGTCTTCTCTTCTCAACAAACAACTTCAGCCTTTTCATTTGAGAGATTCCCAATGCGCTTTGGATATCCGTCATTCGGTAGTTGTATCCTAAAGCAAGCTGCTCATAATACCAGGTCTTTAATATCCTTGCCTTCTCTGAAGATTGTTCATATGCAGAATCAATATCTGTTATTTTATCAGGAGAATTAACAATCCCATGTGATCTGAATTGTTGCAGTTTATCATTAAGCGTTTTATCATTTGTCAAAACAGCTCCACCCTCTGCTGTTGTAATGTGTTTAACAGGATGAAAGCTTAAAATTGTCATATCTGAATAAGCGGATGAACCAACCAGTTCACCTTTGTATTTTGAGCCCAGTGCATGGCACGCGTCTTCAATAATAAATATTTTATGTCCAAACTTTTTCTCTGCACTTTTAACAATATCTGAAATTATTTTCATATCACAGCTTTGCCCTGCAAAATGAACAGGAATAACAGCCTTTGTTTTCGAATTAATAACTTTTTCAAGATATTCAGGTGATAAATTATATGTTTTTTTGTCTATGTCTGAAAATACGGGTCGTCCGCCGCAGTATACTACACTGTTAGCAGATGCTACAAAAGTAATCGGGGAAGTTATGACTTCATCGCCTGTCTTTATTCCAGCGGCAAGACAGGCGATATGAAGAGCGGAGGTTCCTGAGTTTACAACTGTAGTATAGGTTGCATTACAATAATCTGATAATGCTGTTTCAAACACGCCAACCTTTGGTCCCTGGGTGATCATGTTGGAAGTTAACACTTCCTTTACCGCATTTATATCTGAATAAGTCAGCCACTGCCTTCCATATGGAATTATGTTTGCAGTATCATTGTTACTCAAAGCCGCATTTTTTATTTTTAAGGGAACGCCAGACATATAATCTCTGTAAAACTGATCAATCGAATATTCAATATCTGGCATTTGATAATTAATTTCATTCTTTATTTTCTCAATATTTAGAGAGAGCCTTTTACCTCTTTTGGCTTTAAAGGAGAAATCTTCGATTGATATTGGTTTGACAAGTGATTCCATAAAACCAAATTTTTTTGCCAATTTTACAGCAAAACCATATTTGGATAAACTGTCAGCACTGGCACAATTATATGTCCCGGAAATATTTTTTTTGATCGAGATGTCTATAATCCGTGCAAACTCCATTGTATAGATTGATGAAAACGATGCATCTTCAAAGCCGTTAATCGAATTATTGGCGCTTAAATTATCAACGATCCACTCTCCAATGCTTTTTTTGTTTTGAAAATGCCATCCGAATATATTCGTTCTTAATATTAAGGTGTTCCCCAGTTGATTTACGACCTTCTCTCCTGCATATTTTGTACTTCCATAATAATTCATCTGATTATCATTTACTTCGGATTCGGAATAATCCCCTTTTAACCCTTCGTATACTGAATCGGTTGAAATATATATGAATTTTGATTTTTCTGATCTTTCAACTAAAT
>JBDRPR010000246.1:0-2759 GCA_043826845.1 Bacteroidota bacterium | reverse complement strand
GCCGATCAGAGGGTTATACAGTTGTTCGGTCCCATGGTGGAATGCATCGTATAATTATAGGACAAATATATCAATAGAATCAAATATTTCATCATTAATTAATAATTCAATAGCCTTGGTTAATTTCTCAACAACTTCCTTGATATCACAAGGAAGGATGAGAAGTGACTGCTGGGACACAAGATTCACTGATAATAATGGTGTTGAGCTTCAATATACTCTAGAAACAAGCACATGCAATTCTAGCAATACAATTTATTGGGTGTGGGGAAACTGGACAGGGAATGCAAATACGACTATCTGGGCGTATTATGGGAATTCAAATGCTTCTTTGAAAACAGATTACAGTAATCCTGACTCTTCTCTTGTATTGTATATGCACTTTGATAATTCAAGCGCGTATGGGGAAACAGATTCTAAAACATATGATTTTTCAAAAAAGGGAAATAATGGAACTGTGACAGGCACTGCTATCACAAAAACTCCTTTTGGAAAAGGAAGAAATATTGCAACAAGTGGTCATAAAATTGATGCAGGCAATGGTGCTTCTTTACAGATAAGGGATCAAATTACAATGTCAGCATGGATCAACACAACATATACAGCTGGATATGGAAGAGTAGTTGGAAAAGATGATAGTACTAACCGATGTTATGGTATGGAAGTAGCAATAACTACGGGGACCATTTCTGGCGGAGTATTCATCGGAAATGTGTGGAAGGGAGCAGGATCATCTAGAGTTGTCACAGACGGAAACTGGCATAATGTTGTTATCACATATGACGGAAGCAATGTGCGATTCTTTATTGATGGTGTGCAGGATGGGAGTGATGTCCCCGCATCTGGCCAAATAGACAATGATGCTGTAAATGTTGTTATCGGCTCGTATGCTGCAGGAACTCCATATACGTTTATTGGAAATATAGATGAAGTCAGAATATATAATCGTTCATTATCTTTGAACGAAATTCAAGCATATTATAACTCAACAAAACCCTACTTCATCCAAAACGAGACACTCACAAAAACAAACTCAACCGGTCATTACAATTACACATTCACAGCACCATCAACACCCGGAATTTATGTATTTAAAATAAATTCAACATATGGAAGTGAATACGGAGAGCAGACACAGTACTTAACAGCAGATGCATTCCCACTGATCTCAAGCACAGCATATATCCCAACTAAAGTATACTATGACACAACAGCAGGGGCATTATCTGCATATATTACAGCAACAGTGACAGATGCGGCAAATGATTTAACCTCAGTGAATTTCACAGTGACAGCTCCGAATGGAACAAATGTAATTTATAATATAAATGCAAGTAATAATATCGGAAGCACATGGAATTCGATAGCATTTTATCTGAATCAGTACGGCCAATGGAATTATTCAATCTCTGCAAGAGATATAAACAATAACACCAATAATGCTACAGGAAATATAAACTTCCTGCAGATAACTGAATCTCTAAATGCATCAGTTGTAAACCAAAACAGCAGCGTGACTGTGTCAGGGCATATAAATGACAGCAGGATGGCAAATGTTGGAGACAATGCATTTTGCCTGTATATCAATAATTCACCTATAACTGGCCTCTATAATTGTTTAGTTCCATGGTGGAACACATCATTTAGTTACAGGAAGAACATTTCGACTGATTCTGGCGTAGCATCCTCAATAACTAATTCAATAGTTTCTGTCAACTTCTCAACAACATCTCTTATTTCACAGGGGATGATGAGAAGTGATTGTGGAGACACAAGATTTGTCAATGCAAATAATGTAGAACTTCAGTATACACTGGAAACCAGCACGTGCAATTCAACAAACACAATCTACTGGGTATGGGGAAACTGGACAGGAAATGCGAATACAACAATATGGACATATTATGGAAATCAAATAACTACATTAAAGACAGACTATACGAATCCGGACAAAAGCCTTATTGTTTATTATCATTTTGATAATTCAAGTGCTTATGGAGAAACCAACTCTAATATTTTTGATTTTTCTAAATACAACAATAATGGTACAGCAGCGTCGACAACAATTGTAGCAGGCAAATTTGGAAAAGCAGTCAAGTTTGGTGGAAGCGGATCTTCAGTAAAAAATACCAATCTTGTGGGCCCGTCTAATTTATCAATAGTTCTATGGCTAAATACAAGCTCTTCTGACTTAGATCAGAATTGGCATAATCTAATTGGATGGAATTATGATGGCGCTAACATAAATGGAATCTGGATATATCAAAACAAAACAATAGTATGGTCAGCAACAGGTGCAAATAGCCAGCATTCGACAGTTTTGGAAAAAGATAGATGGTATCACATTGCATTTACCTTCGATGGCACTACGAGGACAATTTATGTTGATGGGGTAAACCAATCCTTTACAGCTGGATTTGCCTATACTACAAACACTTTTTCTATTGGTTCTGTTGGAACAACAAATTATTTTTCAAATTCAATGGTTGATGAAGTAAAAATATTTAACAGGACTCTTACAAAAAATGAGATATTAGCATTATATAACTCAACAAAACCATATTTCATACAAAATGAAACACTGACAAAAACAAATTCCACTGGCCACTATGTTTACTCCTTCACAGCGCCATCAGAAGGAGGAGGATATTTTGCAAAGATTAATTCAACCTACGGGACAGAATACGGAGAGCAGACACAGTACTTAACAGTTGATGCATTCCCGCTGGTCTCAAGCACAGCATATATCCCAACTAAAG
>JBDRPR010000245.1:0-4653 GCA_043826845.1 Bacteroidota bacterium | reverse complement strand
ATTAAATATAAAAAAATTTAATTAAAGGTGTAGTTTCATATAATTAATTGTAATTTTTCGAGAAAGTAATAATAGAATGTTTGAAAACGTAAATTTAACAGATTATTTAAAAAAGCATTTTGGTTTTTCAAGTTTTAAAGGAAATCAGGAAGCCATTATCCGTAATGTTTTAACAGGTAATGATTCATTTGTCTTAATGCCGACCGGTGGAGGGAAATCATTATGTTATCAATTGCCCGCACTAATAATGGATGGTACCGCCATCATTATTTCTCCATTGATTGCTTTAATGAAAAACCAGGTAGATGCAATGAGGGGGTTCAGCATGACAGATGGAGTAGCTCATTTTATGAATTCCTCCTTAAATAAAAATGAAATAATAAAGGTCAAGGAAGATATTGTAAATGGAAAAACTAAATTATTATATGTTGCTCCTGAATCATTGACAAAAGAAGAGAATGTTTTATTTCTTAAAAACCTTGAAATTTCTTTTTATGCTGTTGATGAGGCACATTGTATTTCTGAATGGGGTCATGATTTCAGACCGGAATACAGAAGAATAAGGCCTATTGTTAATCAGATTGGTGTTGCCCCTATTATCGCTTTGACTGCAACTGCAACTCCAAAGGTGCAACATGATATACAGAAAAATCTCGGTATGCTTGACGCTAAAGTATATAAATCTTCATTCAGACGTCCGAATTTATATTACGAAATTCGTCCTAAAACTGATGCTACAAAAGAGATTATTAAATTTATTAAAAATAACGAAGGCAAATCTGGTATTATTTATTGTCTGAGCAGAAAGAAAGTTGAAGAATTAGCCGAAATACTCGTTGTAAACGGCATCAAAGCATTGCCTTATCATGCAGGTATGGATTCTTCTACTCGTACCCGAAATCAGGATATGTTCCTTATGGAAGAAGCGGACATAATTGTTGCTACAATTGCTTTCGGGATGGGAATTGACAAACCTGATGTAAGATTTGTAATTCACTATGATATACCAAAAAGTATAGAAGGTTATTATCAGGAAACCGGAAGAGCCGGCCGAGATGATGGAGAGGGTAAATGTATTACTTTTTACAGTTACAATGATATTCAAAAACTTGAAAAATTCATGCAGGGAAAACCTGTAGCTGAACAGGAAATCGGAAAACAATTATTATTAGAAACTGTTGCATATGCAGAAACATCAGTATGTAGAGTTAAATATTTATTGAACTATTTCGGAGAAGTACTTGAAGAACCATGCAATAATTGTGATAATTGCCTGAATCCTAAAAAACAATTTGAAGGACAAGACTTTATTGCTCTGGCAATGGAGGTTATGTTGGCAGTTCAGGAAAAATTTAAAGAAGAACACGTTGCAAGCATTCTTGCTGGTGTTGCCAATTCTCATATTAAATCATACAGACATCATCTTCTTGATGTTTTTGGGATTGGAAAAGATAAAGATAAAAAATTCTGGAGTGCTGTCATTCGACAAATGTTGATATTACGATTTATTCAAAAAGATATTGAGAATTACGGTCTCCTGAAGTTGACGGATGAAGGTAAAAAATTCTATGAAAATCCTGTCCCAACAATGTTGACTGAGGATCATGATTATGATGAAGTTGATGAAGATGGAAATTCTGCCGGTGGCACAAGTTCAGTTGATCCGACGCTTTTCGCAATGCTTAAAGATCTTAGAAAAAAAATAGCGAAGCAAAAAAATCTTCCTCCTTATGTGATTTTTCAGGATCCTTCGATGGAAGATATGGCTATTCAATACCCTGTTACAATGGATGAAATGCAAAATATCATAGGAGTAGGTGCAGGAAAAGCAGCAAGATATGGGAAAGAATTTGTGGAACTGATTAAAAAATACGTTGAAGAAAATGAAATTGAACGCCCTCAGGATATGATTGTAAAATCTGTAATTAATAAATCGGGAAATAAAGTTTATATAATACAGGGCATTGACCGAAAAATTTCACTTGACGATATTTCTGATTCCAAAGGATTATCATTAAATGATATATTAGAAGAACTGGAATCAATAGTATATTCAGGAACAAAAATAAATATTAATTATTATATTAATGAGGTTATTGATGAAGACCGTCAGGAAGAAATAATCAGCTATTTTAAAGATGCTGAAACAGACGCTATTAAACCCGCACTGGAAGAATTTATTGATGAAGAAGAATTTACTGAAGAAATAATTCGATTAATGAGAATTAAATTTATTTCTGATATGGGGAATTAAGCATTTATCCCACTAATCTATTTGTTATGAATAATACTATTCTTCAAATTGAAAATCTTTCAAAATCTTATGGATCCATTAATGCATTAAATTCATTATCTCTTAAAATTGAAAAAGGGAATGTTTACGGCATATTAGGACCGAACGGAAGCGGAAAAACCACAACTCTAAGTTTAATTATGGGTATTATAAAGCCCAACCATGGATCTTTTATATGGTTTGAGGAAAAAGATATTCAAAAAATTAAAACCCGAATCGGCAGTTTGGTTGAAACTCCAAATTTTTACCCATACTTAACAGCAGTACAGAATCTTAAAATAATATGTGATATTAAAAGAATTTGTTATTCTGATATTGAAAGGGTATTAAATATTGTCAATCTCTATCAAAGAAAAAATTCCAGATACTATACTTTTTCATTCGGGATGAAGCAACGTCTGGCTCTATCTTCGATTCTTCTCGGAAATCCAGATGTTCTTGTTTTAGATGAACCTACAAATGGTTTGGATCCCGAAGGCATTGCTGAAGTTCGCAAAATAATTCTTAGTGAAGCTGAAAAAGGTAAAACAATTATATTGGCAAGCCATATTCTTGATGAAGTTGAAAAAGTTTGTACACACGTTTCGGTTTTAAAAAAAGGTCAGTTAATTGCAAATGGACGCGTGAATGAACTATTGAGCTCATCTTATACTGTTTATATTTCTTCGGGGAATTTAGATGAATTACACATGTTAATTCTGCGTTCAGGGTTTGCCAAATCAGTTGAAAGACAAGATAATGAAATTGCTCTTGTATTACACGATTCATACTCTCCGTATGATATAAATGAATATTCTTTTAAAAACGGACAGGTTTTGACTAAATTACTTGCTCAAAAGAAAAGTCTGGAAAATCAATTTTTAGAGTTAGTGAAAAAATGAAAAGAATTTTAAATATTGAATTGAAAAAATTAATCCCTTATTCTACTTTTTGGGTATTAATAGGTATTCATTTTGTTCTATTTATCATTGTCGTTTTGGTTATAAATTCTTTTGAAATACAAATTCCCGGATTTGAAATGCCAAAATTATTTGAATTCCCGTTAGTATGGAATTTAGTATGTTGGATAGCAAGTTGGTTTAATTTGTTTCTTGCAATAATTATTATCGCTTTTGTAGGGAATGAATATGTTTTTAAAACATTTCGTCAACATTTAATAGATGGTTTATCCCGATCTGATTTATTAAAAGGTAAATTGATGGTTATTTTATTGATTTCAATTTATGGATTATTCCTTGTGCTTTTTACCTCTGCCATTTTTGGGATCATTACAACACCTGATCTGGCTTTTGCATCAGTTTTTAATCAGTCATTTTATGTTTTTATTTACTTTATTCAAGCTATTGCTTATATGACTTTTGCTTTTTTTATTATACTTCTTGTTAAGAATATTGCTTTATCAATTTTGTTTTTTATTTTGTACAAATTCCCTGTCGAACCGATAATCAGAGGGCTTTTACCTGATGAAATTATCCGCTTTTTTCCAATGAAAGTAATATCAAATCTAACTCCATTGCCAGCTCAGGATCTTTTTGAAATAAATACCCAGTCTCAGTTTTATGGGAATATGAACGGTCAAAATTTTAATATGCCGGTAAATCAAAATATTGTTGCAGATTTATCTTTAACAACAAATACTTTTCTTGCATTAGGGTATATTACATTATTTATTGCGATATCGTATATAATAATCAGAAGGAAAAACTTTTAATCAGTTTTATTCTTTTTACCGGGCATCCGTATCTTTATTTTACCTGAAAATTCAATCATTTTTCTTAAGCCATCAGTCAAAAGAGCAACGTACATAATTAAAGTTGTAAACCATATAACCATAATGTTAAACCATATTGTATCAATCTTTTTCCCAAAAATTATCTTTTCAGGTGCATAAAATTGTGCACGTCCATAATATGATTCAGTTGTTTTATAAATCGGGTCTTTGATTTGTACCAATTCTCCGTCAGCTTCCCTGATATAATCAATTTCAAGTCTTTTAAGCACCATATCCTCAAGAGCTTTGTTGTTATACTTATTGGAAAATTCTATATATTTTTCATTGGGATTTATAGAAGTATCTTCCTTGGCAAATTTACCAATCAACTCTCCTATTTTTTTATCTTCAGCTTTTCTTGATTCAGTATTTAATTTGGTGAATTTTGATTTTACATCATTTAGATAGGTTTCAGCTTTTTTAAGTACTTTTTCATTATATTTTTCAGGTACAAGTTCAGCAATTTCTTTAAATTTATTTATGTCAGGATCTTTTGAAAGCTTTTCCAGTTCAGTTTTTAATAATGCCAGTAACTTCGCATTTTCCTCTGGCTTTTCATTATTTTCAAAATTTTTCTGAATAGTACCTA
>JBDRPR010000244.1:0-14290 GCA_043826845.1 Bacteroidota bacterium | reverse complement strand
TCTGTAAAGTCATTATTTTTAAAGGGTTTTCGCTATAGAAAGGATTTTTGCCCGTAATTAATTCATATAGAGTAATTCCAAGACTGTATATGTCGGATGTTTCATTAATTAATGAATAAATTTTTAATAACTGCTCAGGGGGTGAATACATCAATGCAAAAGTCTGTTTTTCAAATATTTTATTTTTAGAACTTTGATCTGTTGAAAATCCGTAATCAATTAATTTTATCACTGGGTTATTAAAGTCGTAATTGTCTGAATTTTTGCAAACAATAATATTTGATGGCTTGATATCACAATGGATTGTGTTTTCCTGATGAAGATATTCAAGAGCATCACAAACCTGAATCCCACATTTAAGGAAAAAATCAGTACTCGTTTTTTTTCTGGTTTTCCGACTTAGAATAAGATTTTTTAAATCAATTCCGGCAATATATTCCCTGATAATATATAACTTACTATCAATAATTACATGATCAAAAGTTTGAACCAGATTGATATGATTAAACCTGAATTCTCCTTCTTTTATCAGAAGATCAATGGATTCTATAGAAGTTTTGAGGTTAATCTCTTTTATTACGACCTGTTGCTTGTCAGACTCACGAATGCCTGTAAAAACAGTGCTGATCTTGCCTTTTGAATTTACAAAGCTATTGGCATCTTCTTTATCAAGTATATAATTGTCCGATTTCCCTTTTAAAATCATTATCTTTATTTATTATATAGAAAATCGAGTTCAATGATTTTATCAGTAAACGTAAGCTCATTTATTAAGTTGATCTGAGGATATGAATAAATTCTAACGACATTACTGTCAATAAAATAAATAAATTTTTCGGTTTCATCATATTTTATCATATCTACATTATTAATCGATGGTATTTCTGAAAGTATATTATTTGTACTATTGTACATACAAGTTGTAGATCCAATCGCAAAGATATAATCACTTTCACTAATTTTTTCTGAACATAAGTATTCATCATCAGGAAAGTTATTGAGTTGATAAATAATATTGTAATTAGCAGAATATGTACAAATTTTAGCAACATTGTTTTTATTCCCGCACAACATTACGTGATCGTTGTCATATGCATGTATGTCAACAAGATTGAAATCCAGCTCCTGACTATCTGAATAAAATCCGGTTGTGAAATTTAGTTTTTCAATTTTTTCAGAAATGCTTGATTTTGGCTTATCAGAGACAAATAAATAATCATAATGATGAATAAATTTCGAAGGAAAATGATTTTCGCTTCCTGAAGTTGCAACTTTCCTAATAGATCCATTATTGTCATATGCTGTAATTTTTCCCAGACTATTACTTGCATATGTAAATTCCTGAATAACATTTAATTTTCCCTGAAATTCCAATTGTGACAGATGATAATCATTTATTTGCCAGACAAGATTATAATCATCAATGCTGTATGTATTTATGACTCCACTTTTATATTGAACCGAAATTTGCTTTGAATAGGAATTAACAACAGCGTCATTAAAATCATCATCAAGCATTAGCACCTGACTAATAATTCCTGATTTGTTAACTTCGAAAGCCGTAATCTGATTGGTCGAGCTTTGACAAAATGTATATATAGAAATCAATTCTTTTTGTATCTCTGTTAGATTCAATTCAATAAATTTTTTCGATAAATTAATACCGTCGTCTGCAGTTATTTGTAAAAAATATGTCTCTGTTTCCAAATATATGTTGTTGATTATAAATTGTGTTTCTAATTTAAAAGGATTCTCTGTTGGTTCAATATAATGAATATCAGAAACTTGCTTTTGGTTGTAATCAAGCAGCACAACAGATATAGACAATAATTGCTTATTATCAGAAATATTACCTTCTATTTGAAAAGTGTCAATGGCAGAAATCAGTTGATCATTTACAGGCAATGATATAATTATCTCTGGAGGAGTTATATCCTTGTTTTTTTTGCATGATAAACAAAAGAATATTATTAGTGATATAAACAAGTATTTTTTCATAAGATTTTTGTAAAGTTAGTGATTTTACAGACTGATTATGCTCATAAATTGCTAAAGAATACATAGACTAAATTTTCAACAATATTTTAACATTTATTTGTTGATAAAGAAATAGGTAAATTGGATGAAAAGCAGGATTTTTATTTCGTAATTTTGACGTCCTTTATAAAATGTAATAAATAATATGCCTGAAAAAAAGAAAAAAAGCAATGATTCTATCATTGAGCAGATTAGTTTGCAAGCCGGAAAAATTCCTCCTCAGGCGGTTGATTTAGAGGAAGCTGTATTAGGTGCAATAATGATTGAAAAAGATGCTGTTATACCTATTATTGATATACTTAAACCTGAAGCATTTTATAAAGATGCACACAGGATTATTTTTGAAGCAATGCTGGAATTGTCAAAAAAGCTTATTCCAATTGATTTATTGACCATTACTGAGGAGCTCAGGAAACAAAAAAAACTCGAAGAAGTTGGTGGAGCTTTTTATATAACCCAACTTACATCAAAAGTTGCATCAGCTGCACACATGGAGTTTCATGCGAAAATTATTGCACAGAAATTCATTCAACGCGAAATGATTCGTATTACTTCTGACATTCAAAGGAACGCATTTGATGATAGTGAGGATGTTGACATCCTGTTGGACAGAGCTGAATCAGATTTGTTTGAATTGTCACAGGGAGTGATTAAAAGAGAAGTTTTGCCAATTGGCAATGTGTTGAAGAGAGCAATAAAAGAAATTGAGGAAATCGAAGCAGGTGGATTAGGTTTAAGCGGGGTTCCTTCCGGATTTACCGGTTTGGACAGAATCACAGGCGGATGGCAGAAAAGTGACCTGATAATTATTGCGGCAAGACCATCAATGGGGAAAACGGCTTTTGTGCTTTCAATGGCCAGAAAAATTGCTGTTGAACATAAAAGAGTTGTCGCATTTTTTTCTCTTGAAATGTCTTCAGTACAATTAGTTAACAGACTTATTGTAAGTGAAACAGAGTTACCTTCAGAAAAAATACGTAATGGTAATTTGAAGGATTTCGAATGGGAACAACTTGAATACAAAGTCCGTACTCTGGAAAATGCTCCGATATATATCGACGACACACCGGCTTTATCGGTTTTTGAGCTTAGGGCAAAATGCAGGAGATTAAAAGCTCAATATGGCGTTGACGTTGTAGTTGTGGATTATCTTCAGCTTATGTCAACAGGAATTGACTCAAAAGGAAACAGGGAACAGGAAGTAAGTACCATCTCGAGAGCTTTAAAAGCGTTGGCAAAGGATTTGAATGTTCCGATTATTGCTTTATCTCAGTTAAACCGTTCTGTAGAAATGAGAACCGGTGATAAAAGGCCACATCTTTCTGATTTAAGAGAATCAGGTGCAATTGAACAGGATGCTGATGTTGTAATTTTTATCCACCGTGCAGAAAAATATGGGCTTACAGTTGATCAGGACGATTTGCCAACTAAAGGTGTTGCTGAACTAATTATTGCAAAACACAGAAATGGACCAATTGCTGATATAAAGGTGAAATTCAGAGAAGCATATGCACAATTTGTTGACGAAGATCCATATTTTTCACCGGATATTTCAAATTTGGATAATAAATCAGGATCTATTGTGTTATCTTCTAAACTGAATCATGATTCAATAAATAAAAACGAAGACTTAACTGAAAATAAAAGAATTGACGGAAATTCAGAGAAAGCGCCTTTTTAATTTTATAAAATGAAGTTTTCCTTTGTAATATTGTTTTTTATACTGCTGATAAAATATTCTTTCTCCGCATATTTGCTCATTCCAATGGATGATACTCAAAAAAACCACCTTAAAGCCTATGGAATTGCATACTGGACATTGCAAAACGGCATAGAAGTTAAATGGTTATTGAATTACAGAGGTGGAAGCTTTATGACAGATGCTATTAAAGATATTCAAAATGAGTGCGTTATTAGGGGGGTGAGTTTTGAAATAATTGCAGATGTTCAGGCGGTTAATATTTTAAGTGAAATTGCAAGAGAAGATATTAATATGGATGCTGTTAAACTTGAGAAAGCGCCAAAAATTGCCGTATATTGTCCGAAAACAAATCAACCATGGGATGATGCTGTCACTTTGGTGCTTACTTATGCGGAAATTCCTTATGATGTTGTATATGACGGAGAAATCATTGACGGAGAGTTAGCAAAATACGACTGGCTTCATTTGCATCATGAGGATTTCACCGGACAGTACGGAAAATTTTATGGTGCATATCATACAGCAACCTGGTATAAAGAGCAAAAAGAAAGTAACGAAGGAATAGCAACATTGTACGGTTTTAAAAAGGTATCTCAGCTAAAACTGTTTGTCGCGAAAACTATAAAGGAATATGTGGCAAATGGTGGTTTTTTATTTGCCATGTGCTCTGCAACTGATTCTTATGATATCGCTCTTGCAGCAGAAAATGTGGATATTGTTGAAACAATGTTTGATGGCGATCCTGCTGACCCTCAAATGCAATCAAAACTTGATTATTCAAAAACCTTCGCTTTTAAGGATTTTAAACTAAGCAAAAATCCTTATGAATATGAGTATTCAGATATCGACGCTACAAATTTTCGTAAAGTCAATAAAGCAGATGATTATTTTACTCTTTTTGAATTTTCTGCAAAATGGGACCCTGTTCCTACTATGTTATGCCAGAATCATGCAAATATGATCAAAGGGTTTATGGGGCAAACTACTTCCTTTGTAAAAGATTATATTAAACCGGAAGTTTTGATTCTTGGTGAAAATAAAAGTGCAAACGAGACCAGATATATTCATGGTACACATGGAAAGGGTACATGGACATTTTATGGAGGACATGACCCTGAAGATTATCAGCATTTTGTTTATGATCCTCCGACAGATCTGGAGTTACACCCTAATTCTCCCGGATATAGACTGATATTAAACAATGTTCTGTTTCCTGCCGCGAAAAAAAAGAAACTTAAAACCTGATAATTATTTATCTACGAATATAATTCTGGTCATATCCATTTATGGTAAAATCTGATTTGCTTTTTTAGGAATCAGATTCTGCTGTATGCGACTGTTTTCAACCTCCAATTCAGCCAAATATTGTGCATCAATTGATATCATTTCATCTATACTCACATTTCGGGTTTGAGCTTTCTCCTTAATTAACTCTAATAAATCAGCAGAGTCTCTAATCTGAGCCTCCCAAAATTCTTTTCTTTTCGGTATCCCCTCTGTAGTGAAAATAATTCTTTTGTAAAGTTTTGCCAATTTATTTGTAGAAGTATAGATGAGTTCGTAATTATTTTTTATGTAATTCATTACATTAACGGTATAAGGATGGTTTATAAACTCATCGTCAAGACACCATGTTACAACATAATCAACTGTTATGCCTGTACTCATTGTGAAACCATTAATGTCAACGCTGGGAGGCAGATTACTTTGTCCTTCGTTTGTTCCAATCAGGTAAAATGGGCTGGGGTCGAGTTTCCAGATAACCGGAAAGTATTTCATATTTGCTTCGTAATTATTGAACATCAAAACACTTTTGTCAGCTCCAAGATACTCAATAGCATGCAAAAACAGCCAACTTTTTTTAACTATACATTCGCCGGTAGGTGTTTTACCATTATAAGAATAATTAAGACAAAGGACTGTCGATCTGGATTCCATTCTCGGTGATAATTCCATTATTTCAGAAACTGCTACAGATGCTTTAGAGTACCCTGGTAAACGCAAAACAACCAGTATTGATGCAATACTAAATGCAAGCCCCGATATCACTGGTATTGAATATTTATGGTATTTTACAGTGGTGAGCCATAAAATCAACATAATAAACGGAATAAACTGGAGTCTGATGCTTAACACTCCTGCTCCGGCAATACCACCGGGCTGATCGAAATAAATGTAAAGAGTAATAATAAAGATAAGAAAAAGAGCATCAGTCCATGAAATATTCCTGTAACGTACTTTGGAGATCAACGCGTATAAGAGAATAGCTGCAAATACCCAAAAGTAAATCATCGCAAATAACGATTCAGAGGGTGTAATAAGTACCAATGATGTTAGATTTACAAAATTGGTAATTAAAATATCAAAGCTGTCAGGATTTGGAATTGTCGCTAATCCCTTGCGAAACAAGTACGATAACATTAATATTATACTTGGGAGGGCTAAAAGTAAATAATGCAGTGATTTATTAAAATAGGTTTTAAAAATCTTTGCTTTTTGTTCTTTTTGTTTTAATATGTCAATGAAAAATCCAAAACAAATGATCATGCAAACTGTAAGAATATTTAAAAAATATCCTACAGGATGACAAAAAAACAATACTATCAATAACAGAGAAAGAATCAATGCTCTATTGATAGTTAAGTTCTCCTGATGTTTCAACCAGTATCCCAGGGATAAAAACATAAATGCAAAACTAAATGAGTAATTGTAAAAACCCATTTGAAAAGTAAATTGAAAAATGAACGGAAGCCCCAATAATACAATAAAAGCATTTGATGGATTTATAATTTTTATTAAATATTTCAGAGAAAAAGAAAATAAAAGAATATAAAAAATAATGAGGATCTTTTCTGCTAAAAAAGCAGGAAAAAGTTTTAAAAGAATTAATAAGGAAAAATGACTGAACCAATTGGGCTCGAAATTTTTATTAAGATAATAAAACATATCATAAAAATCAACATTGGTTCCGGTCAAATAATCAAGCAGTACTTTTGAATTATAAACATGGCAGGGTCCATCACCGGTTAAAAAATACTTATTGGTAATAACGGGGATCAGAGAAATAACTATTACTAAAAAAGTTAAAACATCTATGTATTTTATACTTGAAACTTTAAAAAATTTCATAAAAAAATCATATCATATTCAATTCTTTGCAACTAACCAACAACAAAGATATAAAACGTTTTTTTATCTACAACACCTGATTTTTTATAAACCGTTTCCTACCCTGATTCTTTTAATTAATAAAATCATTGGAAAGAAAAAATCCTGAATTTAGCTATTTATGTGGTTTTTAATTATAAATGTCAATAGACATTTTTCATGATTAGAGAGAAGAAAATCTATTCTCCGAAATTTATGAATCAGGATTGTTCGCTATCTTCATAATAGTAGTTCACACAATCACAAATTGCTTGAATTCAGAAATAGAATTCATTAACCTAACGCTATCAGTTAACAATTCTTATCTCAATTGCCAATGTCTGGTAATATTATTGAACTATCTCCATAGCTAAGAAACCTGTAATCATTATTTAGTGCATGATTATAAACTTTTTCCCAGTCCTTACCTATCATTGCAGCTACAAGAAGCAATAATGTACTTTTTGGCTGATGAAAATTTGTTATCAGCCCATTCACCATTCTGAATTTATAACCAGGCATTATCATAATCTGAGTGCTATTGTGCAAAGTTTTAAGATTATTTTTTTTCATATAATCAACCAACCCATCCAATGATTTAGAAATGTCAGTATCTGTATCTGAATTCTGGTATTCCCACTGGCTTATTGTAATGTCCTTTGCACCATTAAGGATTTTAATACCTGTCCAGTAAATGCTTTCCAATGTCCTCAGACTAGTTGTACCTACTGATATTATTCTGCTATTATACTTTCTTAAAAGATTCACTGTATTCAGGTCAACTGAAAAATGTTCTGCATGCATTTCATGATCAGAAACATTTTCTTCAGATACAGGTCTGAAAGTCCCCGCCCCCACGTGCAAAGTCAATTCGGCAGATTGAATATTTTTACTTTTTACAGATGCAAGAACATTATCAGTAAAATGCAAACCTGCCGTGGGCGCTGCCACAGAACCATTAAATTTCGAATATACAGTCTGATATCTTTGTTTGTCGATACTCTCGGAATTTCTGTTCAAATATGGTGGGATCGGTGTCAATCCTGCATTTTCAAGAATATCTCCAAAAGTAAACTTACTGTCATCCCAAGTGAATAAAACATCCACATAGTTCCTGTATGTTTTTATCTTTTCAGCATTAAGAACCAGAGTACAATTATCAATCGAAAAAGAAGTTTGTAATAAATTATTTTTCCATTTTTTTAAATTTCCAATCATACATCTCCATACACAGGATTCTTTCTGATTAAACACATCCTTATAATCGGAAGGCTTCAACGGTTCCAAACAAAATATTTCAATTTCAGCACCTGTTGCTTTTCTGAACATCAATCTTGCCTGAATCACTCTCGTATTATTGAACACCAAAAGATTATTTTCAGGAATGTGGGATGAAATATTTTTGAAAATATCATTTCTTATCTGTCCGTTTTTAAAAATCAGCAATTTAGATTGATCCCTCTTTTCAAGAGGATATTTTGCAATTTTCTCAGTGAGCAGATTATAATCAAAATCAGAAATATTTATTGCTTTTTTGACACACATAAGTTTTGCAAAAATAATTAACTTTCTTCTGTAAATTAAAGAAAATTTATGTAGGTTTGATCATTCAAATGAAAGTATATTGATTATGATTTTTAAAACAGGTGATAATGTCAGATTTCTTAATGAAGTAGGCGGAGGTATAATAGTACGTATAATTGATAATAAGCATGTTGAAATAAAAGATGATAATGATTTTATTATACCTGTTTTAATCAGTGAACTGGTATTAATACCATCTGATTTAAAATCAGGGAAGAAAGAAAAAAATGAAGAAAAACAGCCCTATGTAAAAGACAATTCATATAATTATGCTGAAAGAGATCAGTGGGACTATCTTGATGATAAAAAACATACAGAAACCGAAAAAAAAGAAGAAAAAGTCGTACAAAAAAATGACAATAAAATATTGCTGGCATTTGTGCCTGAAAATGCTGATAGTGTAACATCCAGTAACCTTAATTTATTTATAATAAATGATACTGATTTTCATATTCTCTTTAACCTTAACATTGAAAACAGTGATGGATTAATCTCACTTGAACACGGGGATGTTGAACCGAATCATAAGATTTACATTTCAATTTTTCAGAGAGAAGATCTGAATAATGTCAATGCATTATCGTTTCAGGCTATTTGTTTTAAGAAAATTTATTTTAAACAAAAAAAGACTATTGATTTTCAGATAAAAATCAAGAACACAAAATTTTATAAAGAGAATACTTTTTCAGAAAATGATTATTTTGATCAACCTGCATATCTGATTTCTGTTACAGATGCACAATATAATGATATTTTGGAAAAGAAAGCATCCGCAAAAATGATGTCATCCGAAGAAATCAGGGAAAAAATAAAGACAGATATAGTGCAAGATGAAAAAAACGAGTTAATCGAAGTTGATTTGCATGTAAATAAAATTATCGACAATTATCTGGGAATGTCAAATGGGGAAATATTGAACACACAGATAAATTATTTCAGAAAAAAACTGGAGAATGCAATTCTGAATAAGGCAAAACGTATTGTTTTCATCCACGGAATCGGAAACGGAACATTAAAAAACGAAGTCAGAAGAATTCTAAAGGAAGAATATGTTGATTATAGTTTTCAGGATGCGTCACACAAAGAATATGGCTTTGGAGCAACAATGGTGAATTTATAGGTTGATTTAATCTGCTTTATTTACTGATTTCTTCTCCTGAATTCAGAGCAAACCACAGAAACTGCGGTGGCAACGTTTAATGACTCAGAAGTTTTTCTGGTGGAAGGATAATTTGGTATATATAATTTATTTTTTATTAAGGATTCAAATTTTGCAGAGATACCCGAACCTTCATTGCCAAAAACAATCAGACCATTTTTTGTCAGATTTTGTTGAAAAATATTATTCCCTTCAAGGTATGTCCCATAAACAGGTATCTTACTTTCATTGGAATATTTTATTAAAAATGACTCCAAAATAACATAATGAACATTTATCCTGGCAATTGCACCCATACTTGCCTGAACAACTTTAGGATTGTAAACATCAACTGAATCATTTGAGCAAAAAATATTTTCAATACCAAACCAGTCAGCTGTACGTATTATTGTTCCCAAATTCCCGGGATCCTGTACGTTATCAAGAACAATTGACAGTTTATTTATGATTTCGTTAATATTTACTTTAGTGGTGCTATAGTCAACCACAGCAAGAACATCAGGAGTGTTTTTTAAAAGACTGATTTTTGAAAGTTCATCAGTTGAAACATTAATTATTTCATTTTTAAACGAATTAATAACTTCCGGATTTGATTCTAACCAAGAATTTGTGGCAATAATACTGCATATTTTCATTCGACTATTTAGCAAATCCCTCACAATTTTATTACCTTCACATATAAATTGTTTGTACTCATCGCGATACTTTTTAGTACGCAATGATCTGATATATTTTATTTTATTTTTTGATAACATAAATTTCTGATATGTTATATTATGACTTAATACAAGTCAGCGAATATAATTATCTTTGTCATGAAATTACATTTTTTTTTGAAAAACATTAATAAATACAGATCATATGTTTTTATCAGTTTTATACTGGCGTTGTTTATAAATTATTCCTGCAGTCCGACAAAACATATTCCCGAGAATGAATTTTTGTTGAACAAATACAGATTATCATGTGATGATAATAAAATTGATTCTGAAGAACTGGATAGTTATATTAAGCAAAAACCGAACAGAAGATTGTTGGGAATGTTTCGCTTTCATCTTGGAATATACAATCTTTGTCATTCTAAAAAAACAGGAAAATTGAGATCGAAAATTGCCGAAATTGCAGGAGAAGAGCCTGTTATATATGACGAATTTTTAAAAAACAAGTCAGTAAATCAGCTTGGGGTTTATCTGAAGAATAAAGGTTATTATGAAGCAATTGTAAATGATACTGTCATTCAAAAACGAAAAAAAGTAAAAATCAATTACTCGATAATTGCAAAAACTCCATACCGATTCAACCAGTTCAAATACAAAATCGAAGATCAGTTGGTTGAAAATTTTGTTTTAAAAGATACACTTAACAGAATTCTTAAAAAGGACAATTTATTTGATGTTGATTTATTGCAGTCAGAAAGAGAAAGAATAACACAATTGCTTAAAAACGAAGGGTATTACTATTTTACTAAGGAGTACATTTTTTATGAAATTGATAGTTCTTTGAACACACATTATGTAAATATTGCAATAAATATTAAAAATTTCACTAAAAAACTGGGAGAATCATCATCAATAGAAGTTCCTCATCAAATTTATAGCATTAGCAATGTTTATTATTATACTGACTATAATCAAAAACTAGCATTAAAAGATGGAAATAATTATCTGAAACAATTTGATACTTTAAATATTGATGGAATTAATTTTCTATATATCAAAAAATCAAAAATTAATCCAAAGGTGTTATTACAATCAAATTACATTTTACCTGGCAGGATTTATACAAATACTGATGTAAATCAGACATATAATCACTTAATCGGTTTAAAAAATTTTAAGACAGTAAACATCCAGTTTACTGAACCCATTAATACAAAAAAATTTCTGGATTGTATTGTTCAGTTAAGTCAGCTTAAATGTCAATCATACACCATTGATCTTGAAGGCACAAACTCATCGGGCAATTTCGGAGTTGCAGGAAGTTTTAAATATCAGCACAAAAGTCTCTTTAAAAAAGCAGAGATTTTTGATTTTAAGGTTCGAGGTGGAATGGAAAAACAGACTACTTTACAAAAGGATGCACAAGATGAAAATCTTCAGGAATTTCTTCCATTTAATACTATTGAAACAGGAGGTGAATTAAGTTTAAATATTCCAAAATTCTGGTTTTTAGGTGGTTCCAGAAACTATGAATTCACAAAGAAACATGATCCAAAAACACAAATAATAACTTCATACAGCTTTCAGCGCAGACCAAAATATACCCGTACAATTGCAAATATTTCTTTTGGATATTACTGGCAAGGTACTAAATATGTGAAGCATACAATAAATCCATTTGAAGTGAATTTTGTTGATATCCCTCAAATTGATACCGCGTTTTTAACAGATATGACAAATCCATATTTAATAAATAGCTATAAAAACTATCTTATAACTTCAACAAATTATACTCTTGTCTTTAATAATCAGGATATAAAAAAACGTAAAAACTTCAGTTATTTACGGTTTAACTTTGAACCTGCAGGGAATTTTCTTTCAACCATTAACAAGTTGACTAAAACAACCAATGAGGGAGGAAGTTATATGGTAATGGACCGAAAATATGCACAATACACAAAAAGTGATTTTGATTTCAGATATTATCAGATACTTTCCGGCACGAATAAGTTGGTATTCAGATTTTTTGCCGGAGCTGGAGTTCCATATGGAAATTCAACTTCTATTCCTTTCGTAAAGCAATATTATTCTGGTGGGGCAAACGGTATTCGTGCATGGCCGGTTAGAGCCTTAGGCCCCGGAAGTTATAATGATACTACTGGAGGAACTTTTAATTATCAGACTGCAGATATGAAACTGGAAATGAATCTGGAATACCGGTTCAAATGGTTCTGGCTTATTGAAGGGGCTTTGTTTGCAGATGCTGGCAATATATGGGCATTATCAAAATTAGATAACAGAGAAGGCGGTCTGTTTAATCCCGTGACATTTTACAATGATATTGCCATAGGTTCAGGGTTTGGACTTCGATTTGATTTTTCGTTTTTCGTTTTTCGTTTTGATTTTGGTGTTAAAGTGAGAGATCCAATTCAGGAAAAAGGCAATAAATATGTAATTTTTACGAAAAATCTAAATTTCTTTGATGACCTTTTCAGTAACGTTAATGTTGGTATTGGCTATCCATTCTGATTTCAGCAAATTATTATTTTTTTTGTAATTGATGCGCTTTTTTATACTTTTACAAAATAACTAATGTTCCATAATAAAACCTTAATATTTGACATATGGTTGAAAAAATTTTATCACTTGTTCCTCCGGGAGTTGTTACAGGCGATGATGTTCAAAAAATCTTTGAAATCGCCAAAAAAAATAATTTTGCTATTCCTGCTGTAAATTCGATCAGTACCAATACTATAAACGCAACGCTGGAAGCTGCAAAACTGGTTAATTCGCCTGTTATAATTCAGTTTTCAAATGGAGGTGCTGCATTTTATGCAGGAAAAACATTATCAAATGAAAATCAACAGGCATCAATAATCGGTGCAATTTCAGCAGCTCAGCATGTACACATCATGGCTGAAGAATATGGCGTCCCTGTGATTCTTCATACAGATCATGCAGCAAAAAAATTATTGCCATGGATAGACGGACTGCTAGATGCCAGCGAAGAATTTTTCGGCGAATACGGAATACCTATGTTCAGTTCTCATATGCTTGATTTATCCGAAGAACCTATAAAAGAAAATATTGAGATTTGTAAAAGATATCTGGAACGCATGAGTAAACTGGATATGACTCTTGAAATAGAGTTGGGCGTTACTGGTGGTGAAGAAGATGGCGTAGATAATACTGATATTGAAAATTCAAAATTGTACACTCAACCAGAAGAAGTTGCATATGCTTATGAAGAGTTGTTAAAAGTCAGTAATAAATTTACAATTGCAGCATCATTTGGAAATGTTCACGGTGTATATAAACCGGGGAATGTTGTATTGAAACCCGTTATCTTAAAGAATTCTCAGGATTATATTCAGAAAAAATATAACACTGGTAAAAATCCGGTAAATTTTGTTTTTCACGGAGGAAGTGGTTCCGGAAAAGATGAGATCAGGGAAGCTATATCATATGGAGTAATTAAAATGAATATTGATACCGATACTCAATGGGCTTATTGGAGTGGAATTCTTGGATTCTACAAACAAAGAAAAGATTATTTACAGGGACAAATAGGTAATCCGGAAGGTGAAGATAAACCCAATAAAAAATATTACGATCCCAGGGTGTGGGTAAGAGAGGGTGAAAAAACCATCGTTGATAGGCTGAAAATTGCTTTTGCCGATTTGAATTGTCTTGATGTATTATAATTAACGTGAGTTCGATATAGTAATAATAATTATTTTGCTTTTAATCAATTTAATGTATTATGTTCTTTTCTTTTTTTCCGCAAAAAATGAAAAGAACGAAAACCCGCCTGACCAGACTATGGCTGCAAAAGAGTCGGGCAGGGAAAAAACTCGCAGTCGCATTCTGTTTTCTTGTTTTCTACGGGTTGTTCCTTCTACGCGATGCTAGTCGTCATGATGGATATTTATGAACTTTGTTCAGCATTAGTAGTTCATGACTTTTGCATCGCTTACCAGTCCCTCCTTAACGGAACTTCCC
>JBDRPR010000243.1:0-3252 GCA_043826845.1 Bacteroidota bacterium | reverse complement strand
AAGTATTTATAATGTAAATAACGGTTCAAATACTCCTACTTCTGGACCTTGTGTTAATTGCTCATATTATGTGGATAATTCTACAGGTACGTATGCCATTACTTATGACGGGTTTACTACTCCAATAACAGCTGAAGCTCTTGTATTTCCATGCCAAACATATCATATAAAGCTTGCCGTCGCTGATGTCAATGACCAAACTCTTGACTCAGGTGTTTTACTAAAAGCCGGTTCATTTAGTTCAGGTGGTCAGGTAAATATGAACCACTTTTCAAATAACGGTCAATCAAATAATGTAATTGAAGGATGTGATAATTACTGGGTTTTTGGTCGTGTGGACACTACCAACCTTGTTGACTCAATTCTGGTTGATCTTATCCTAACGGGAACTGCAGACGTTGCTACGGACTTAAGTAGTTTTACTACTACTTTTTATATCCCCTCAGGTCAGATTTATGACACATTGTATTATTCAGCAATAATGGATAATATACCTGAAGGAGTTGAATATATTGTATTTTCATTAGTGAACGGATGCCCATGCAGTACAACTACAACATCTGATACTATTTGGATTTATGATAATTATATTCTTAATCCGACAATTACTGCAAATAATCAGATTTGTTCAGGAAATAACTTTACTATAAGCACGACTGTTAATACAAGTATTAATCCTGCATATATTACATATTTATGGGATAATGGATCTACCACTAGCAGTATTACTGATGCACCAACAGCAACAACAACTTATAATGTTACAATTACTCATGAATGTTTCCCTGATACTGTTTTGTCGATGACTCTTACTGTAATACCCGATCTTGGAGCTGGATTCAGTGCTACAGATTATGGTGTTTGTATTGGTCAGACAATAACTTTCACATTTACTGATACTGCAGGGGTCAATGCCAATTATGCATGGACGTTTAACGGTGGAAATCCAGCAAGTGGAAATGCCCAGGGACCATATAATGTAACATGGAATACTGCAGGCACATATAATGTATCGCTTCATGTTGATGATAGCGGGTGTTTTGGTGACAGTACTGTTCAGGTAATAATTTTCCCTTATCCATCTTTGACTTTTACACCGGTAGATGCCTTATGTTTTGGATCATGCGATGCTGAAATAACAGCAATTCCAAATGGGACAGCAGTTCCATATACATATATATGGAATGATCCCGGTGCTCAGACTACTGAGACTATTACAGGATTGTGCCCTGGAACATACAATGTTACAGCTACAAACGCAAATGGATGTTCTGTAACTGGAAGTTCCTCTGTCTCACAACCCACGCAAGTAACAGCTAATGCTTCAGGAACGAATGAAACATGTTTCGGTATAAGCGATGGAACAGCAACTGTAAATGCAAGCGGTGGAACCGGCACATATTCTTACTTATGGTCAAATGGAGATAGCACACAATCGATTAATAGCTTGTCGTCTGGCACTTATACTGTTACTGTATCTGATCAAAATGGTTGTACTACGACATCATCCACAACTATTTCAAGTCCTTTGGCACCATTGGCTTCAACTATTTCAGGAACTGATATTACCTGTTTTGGATTTATAAACGGGACAGTAAACCTTGAGGTTACCGGTGGGACAACTCCTTATTCTTACATTTGGAATTCAGGTCAGGCTACTCAGGATTTAAATAATGTTCCTCCGGGAACATATAATGTGACTGTTACTGATTTTAATGGATGTACAATAACTCAATCAATAATATTAAGTGAACCCACACAAATCACTTATACAACCACAACAACTCCTGCAAGTTGTTTTGGTGGATCAGATGGAAATGCAACAATAATTGTTTCAAATGGAACTCCACCTTATACATATTTTTGGTCAAATGGAGGGATGGGATCATCATTAAATAACATTCAACCAGGAATATATTCAGTAACTGTTACTGATAACCAAGGATGCACAGTTTCGGCCTCTGCTACTGTATTGGAACCCGACAAAGTAATTGCCAGTATTGGTTCAGACAGATGGATATGTATCGGTGAAACAACCACGTTAAATACTTCCGCCACAGGAGGTACACCAGGATATACATACCAGTGGTGTCATGGTCCAACAGGAAATTCTATTGATGTCAGCCCTATTATAACTACTCAGTATTGCGTTAAAGCTATTGATATTAATGATTGTGAAAGCGGATTAAAATACGTGACAGTTTTTGTATATGAACCCATTTCAATTAGTGTTTCTGCTGACAAATATGAAATTTGCATAGGTGACCCGGTTATTTTAAATACCACAGTCAGCGGAGGAAATGGAAATTACAATTATACTCTGACAAATAATGGTAATACAATTACACTTCCTTTTACAGATTATCCTCAAGGAAGCATCACTTATGAAATTCTGGCTTCTGATAATTGCGGATCTCCAACAGATCAGGCATCTGTTGATATAATTGTAAATCCATTACCGCCGGTTAGTTTTATGCCTGATACAACTCAGGGTTGCAGACCATTGGCTGTTAATTTTATTGAAATTAGCCCGGTATCTGGTCAGATATATAACTGGAATTTCGGAGATGATAATTCATACAACACATCTAATCTAAAAGATCCTCTTCATATATACGAATATGACGGAACTTATACTGTTTCACTTACAGTTACTTCTGATAAAGGATGTAAAAATACTAAAGTCAATGCTGATTTGATTACTGTATATCCAATCCCAAATGCAAAATTTATTGCTGACCCTGAAGTAGCAAGTATTATTAAACCTATAGTATTTTTTGAAAACCTTAGTTCAGGAGCAATAAATTACCACTGGATGTTTGGTGATGGCGACTCTTCTTTAAATGTCAGCCCTTATCACCAATATGCTGGCTTAGAAGGTGTGTATATTGTTGAACTCAGAGTTGAAAGTGAATTCGGGTGTAAGGATACAATATTTAATTCTGTAATTATCAGAGACGAATACACTTTCTATGCTCCTACTGCATTTTCACCGGATAATGATCTTGTTAATGATGAATTCTTTATTATCGGTCATGGAATAGATGAAAATAAATTCCAATTACTGATTTATGATCGTTGGGGTGAAGTAATTTTCGATACTGAAGATGTTAATGGAAAATGGAATGGAAAAGCAAAAAATGGAAATAAAAAATGTGAAACCGGAACATATATCTGGGTAGCTATTTTTAAAGACATGCAGGGTATTGAACGTCAGGAATCAGGAGCAGTTACTATTATTAGATAATTATT
>JBDRPR010000242.1:0-7556 GCA_043826845.1 Bacteroidota bacterium | reverse complement strand
TCAGAATTATTTTCAACAATTTTTTCTTCATGAGTAATTAAATCTTTACTAATAATAATGTTTTCTTGAGCTTCGTATATTTTTTCACTTTCTACTTTCTCCGGAATTATATTTTTTTTCTGAAGTATATTATTATGAGTTAATTTGATATTTGAATCATTTTGTAACACAAAATAGCCAAGTATTAATAATAAAATAACACTACTTGTAATAATAATTGTTAAGAATGTTGCAGAAATACTCTTCCCTGGAATTGATTTTTTAAAACTATTCCATGAAGCATTATTTAAAGGATACTCAAATCCATCAAGTTTTTCTTTAACACTTTTCTCGAAGTCAATATGTTTAAAATTCTCTTTCAAATCTGTTTTTATTTTTCAGATACATTTCTCTTATTTTTTGTTTTGCTTTTGCAAGATTGGATTTTGATGCACCTATACTTATATTCAGTTCTTCTGCTATTTCTTTATGAGAATAATTTTCAACAACGTATAAATTAAAAACTGTTTTATAGGCAGGTGTTAATTTCTGAATTAATTCAATAATTGTTTCAGCTTTAAGTTTTGTAATATTCAAATAATCTGCCTCCGTTGAATTGTCATCCCCAATATTATCATAATTTTTCTCATCAATTGACGAGATATGATAATCACCTTTATTTCTGATAAAATCAATAGCATTATTTACAATTATTCTGCGAACCCAACCTTCCAAAGAACCTTTGAACTCATACTGATTTAATTTTGTAAAGACTTTGATATATCCATCATGCAATAAATCCTGAGCCTCATCCCTGTCCCTTGAATATCTGGCACAAACTGCGAGCATTTTTCCGTAAAAAGCCTGGTACATTTTTTTTTGGCAATTACGTTCACCCTTTATGCAGCCTTCAATAAGCTTCTCTACTGCTCTTTTATTATTTAAATCAATCATTCATTCCTTCCTTAGACGATAACATTTCTTTTGGGTTGCTTTAAAACCGGATAAAATTATTAAAAAATTTGAATGAAATAAAAAAGGAGGTTAAAATAACCTCCTTTTTATGATTAAAAATAATTCTATCTTATTACTGAAACTGCCCCCACATATTCATGCGACTGACCATTAACATCTTTAAGAATAACCAACCAGGTATATGTTCCTGTCGGTACGACATCACCTGTATTTCTGAATCTTCCATTCCATCCGCCTTCTATATTACCTACATCATTAACAACGTCTGTTCCTACAGGGTACTGATCTGTTTCGAAAATCACTTCTCCCCATCTGTCAAAAATAATAAGGTGATAATTTTCATGGTCTATCCCAATTCCTTTTGGATAAAAATAATTATTCTGCAAACCTGACCCCGGACTGAAAGCAGAAGGAGCATAGAATGTATGAGCTTCTTGAACCTGAACAATATGCTGTACAGTATCAAGACAATTATTTTCAGTTCTTACAATTAAAGTAACTATGAAATCTCCAGGTGTATAATAAGTATGATCTGGATTCTGAACTGTAGCATAAGTATGATCTCCAAAATCCCATTGCCAGAACATTACTGGTGTTGATTGATCAAAAAATTCAATTTCTGCATTAAGAACATTAACAATTTCCGGAGTTGCATAAAATTCTGCATCCGGCAATTCATAGACATACAGAGTACTTTCAACAATAGTAGAACAACCGACTGCACTGTATACTGTTAAACTAACATCGTATGATCCGCCATAACCGTAGTTATGATATGCTATTTCATTGCTTGAAGTATTATTAGTTGAAGAATAATCTCCAAAATTCCAATAATATGTCCATGCAGAGTTCATTACATCAGGTGTAAATGTAACTAAAACCGGAGCACATCCACTTTCATATGAAAATGAATTCACATTAGGAGCCGGAACCACAGAAACTGTAACCGAATCATTTACAGATGGTGTTCCGCATGCATCAAATACTGTAACGGTATATATAGTAGTAGTTACTGGATTTACAGAAATTTGACTCCCATTGCCTGAACTCCATTGATAAATATAGGGACCACCATTTCCTCCTGAACCATCAGCAGAAATTATAATTGATTCTCCCTGACATATAGTAACATCAGGTGATGACACAACATTTAATTCAGGATACACACTTACAATCAAACTAACAGGATAAGATATGCATCCATTTGCATCAACTGCATATACCTGATATGTTGTTGTCACATCTGGTTGAATTGTTTGGAATGCATTTGAAGCAACTAAATTTGTATCAGCCCAATAGTATGTGTAAGGAGTTGTTCCTCCACTTGCATTTGCTATTATATTCACCCATTGACCAATACATATGGTTTGTACTGGACCTTCAAGATATGCTTGCAAAGGAGCAGGCTCACCAACAACAGTTTGCCCAACAATAGTACATCCATTAAAATCTGTCGCTGATACATAATATAATCCAGCGTGTAAATTCAATGCTATTTGAGATGTCTGACTTCCTGCATTTGTATCCCATAAATAAGTATATGGTGGAACTCCTCCATTAACCTGGAAAACCTCGGCTATTCCATCAAAACCACCATTACAAAGCGCATCAGTGTGAATAACAACAATACTTGATGGTACAGGGATAACAAAAACATCAACATAGACTGTTTCTGAACAACCTAAAATATCAGTAACCTGCAATGCATATGTTCCATTTGTCAAACTGTCAACTGTTGAACCCGTATGATTTCCTGGAGACCATAAATAAGTATAGCCACCATTTCCACCAGTTACATCATCTACAGAAACAGAACCATTTGCCTGATTACAGGTAATAGGTATAGAAGAAGTTGTAACTACAATTGGATCAGGTGCATCAATTAAATACATTAAAGTTTGAGAACAGGCATGAGCATCAGATACAACAACCTGATAATCACCCTCACATAAATTAGCTACAACAAAGTTATTTGATGATAATGGAGCCAACCAGTTAAAAGTTGCCGGTTGTGTACCACCGGATGTTTGAAGTGATATTACGCCGTCACATCCTCCGCTACAAGCAACGTTTGTAATTGTTTCGACAACAACCAATTGAGTTGGTTGCGTAATTTGTTGATTATTTGTTACTGTACAACCGTTGTTATCAGATATTATAACATTATATGTGCCAGCAGATAAACCTGTTGCTATTGGAGTTATTTGACCGGTTGGTGCCCACAAATATGAATAGGGCAACGTCCCGCCTGCAGCTTGTACAGTAATGCTTCCATTACTACCGCCATTACAACTAGCATTTGTATATGCAGTAATTGCGGAAACCATAGCTGAAGGCTCATTGATAATTGTATTTCCAGAAGCAATACATCCATTATCATCAGTAACAACAACAGTATATTGGCCACCATCTAAACCTATTGCTGTCTGAGTAGTTTGGTATCCTGTATAGACCCCCCATTGATAATCATAACTACCTACTCCACCACTTGCATATACTGTGGCACTACCATTATTATCTCCATTACATAATATATTAACAACACTAATACTATCAATTACGGGGGCAGACAGGTCATTAATATTAGCTGTAAAAGAAGCATCACAGCCATTAAAATCTGTAACAGTAAAATAATATGCTCCGGATATTACATTACTAATACATAATGAATTACTAATAATATTGCCAGCACCATTCTCCCAAACATAAGAGTATGTCGGACCCGTACCACCAACAACACTAACACATGCAGATCCATCAGACTGTCCACAACTGGCTGAATTAACAACCGGGTTAATTACATCTAAAAACTGTGGTCCATATATAGTTTCTGTTGCAGAAATCGAACATGCGTTACCATCTGTAATAGTAACACTATAATTTAATCCCATAGTGCTTCCACACAAATTAATAGCTGTAGGTGATGATTGCATATTCGACCATAATACATTTAGTGGAGCTGTACCACCTGAATATAGTGCATCAATATAGCCGTTACAGTATCCGAAGCATGTTTCATCACTTGAATTCAAAGATAGCAATAACGGTGATGGCTCGAAAACTGAAATACTGGAGAGACTAGTACATCCATTAGCATCAGTAACAACAATAGAATAGACGCCCCCTGAAAGATTAGAAATTGTGGGAGTTACATCTGTAGTATTCCATAAATAGAAATACCCGGGAGTACCACCTGAAGCAAAAACCTGAGCAAATCCATCAGCATCTCCATTACAAGTAACATCACCAAAATTTGTAATTGAAGAAACAAGTTCAGTTGGTTCATTCAAAGTGACACAAATTGGCTCAGCGCATAAGTTGGCATCATAAACAGTAACACAATATGTTCCATCCGATAACCCTAGTGCTGTTTGAGTAGTCTGACTCCCTGCATTTATATCCCATAAATATGTATATGCACCAGTACCTCCATTTGAAAGAACAGTAGCTGTACCATCAGTGCCATTATAACATTCAGGGTCAATTGTACTTGTTGATAATGAAATGAATGCAGGTTGAGTAATATTAATAAATGATGTAATAGTACACCCATTTCCATCTGTGACCAACAAGTTATACAAGCCTGCATATAAGCTATCAGCAGTGGCAGAGTTTTGAACACCCGGATCGTCCCACAAATATGTGTATGTACCCAATCCAGTTCCTCCAGTTACAATAGCCGTTGCACTTCCATCATTTCCACCGTTACAATCTACAGAAATTCCATTCATATTAAGAACAAGAAGAGGAGGTTCAATAATTGTAGAGTTTGCACTTGCGATACAACCATTAGCATCTGTAACCGTTACATTATATGCTCCGGCACATAGGTTTGTCGCTGTAGGACCAGTTTGAGCAGGTGCCGGATCATTCCATAGATAAGTATATGTACCAATACCTGTTCCTCCTGATGCTGATACTGTGATAGTCCCGTTACAGTTTCCGAAACAATCAACATTTGTAAATGCAGAAATAGTTGCAGTTGGTCCTGTTGCATCATTTACCGAATAACTTGCAGTAGCAATACAACCTCTGAAATCCGTCACGGTAACTGAATATAGACCTGCCTGAACACCAATTAAATCTTCGGTAATAAATCCTCCGGGGTTCCATATATATGTAAAAGGTGCATTACCATTATTTACAGTAATATAAATTTCACCATCATGTTGACCACAACTGGCATCATTAATACTATCCAGGCTAATCGTCATCTGAATGGGCTCAACCTGAGTGACACTATCAATAAGCACACAAGAATTATTATCAGTAACAGTCAAATGATATGTGCCACTACATAAATTATTTACAACAGGAGAATTGGTCAAGGCCGGATCATCCCATTGATAATTATATGTTGCTGTGCCTCCTGAAGCACTTGCAGTATAAGAACCATCACAATCACCAAAACATTGGATATTTACAGATGAAATATTTACACTTAATGAATTTGGCTCAGCAATAGTTACAGATGTTGTCACAACACAGTTATTATTGTCAGTAATGCTGACATTATATATTGCAGGACATAAAATAATCGCTGTTGTTGTTGTTTGAGCACCTGGATCATCCCATAAATAAGAATACGGGGCAGCTCCGCCACCTATTGAAACAGTTGCAGAACCATCACAAAAACCATTGCAGGAAACATCATTAAATGAACTTATTGATGCAATTCCAGCAGGGATGTTGCCAATAATCTGACTACCTGAAGCAGTGCAACCATTATCATCAGTGACTGTTACAGAATAAGTTCCAAAACCAAGATTTGAAATATTATTTGTTGTCGGATTTGATCCTCCATCCCAAATATATGAATAATCACCGGAAACAGTTCCTCCACTTGCCATAACTGTAGCACTTCCATTACCCTGATTGCAATTTTCGTCAACACCTGATACATTAAGTGAGATAGGAGAAGGCTCCGTAATAATAACACTTGCACTTGCTGTGCAACCATTACCATCAGTTACTGTTACATTATATGTACCGACAGGGAAACCTGCTGTTGTCGGGCTAAAAGGAGTTAATCCACCATTCCATGCATATGTATATGGAGTTGTTCCTCCAACAGGTGTAACAGTGGCACTACCATCGTTTCCATTATTGCAACTAACATTTGTACTGTTCGTTATAGAAGCTGTTAACGACACTGGTTCAATAATTGAAGTGTTTGTGATTGAAAAACAACCATCAAAATCTGTTACTGTAACATTTACGGGGCCCACACATAAACCAGTTGCAACAGGCAAAGTCTGAGTCGAAGGATCATCCCATAAATATGTATATGGTGGATTTCCTCCGGAACCTTGTACAGTTGCGTCACCATCACATAATCCATTGCAACTCACATCAGTCTGGTCAATTATTGTAGCAGTTACACCCGATAAATCACCAATATTTGCAGTTGCAATTGCAATACATCCATTTATATCAGTAACCGTAACATTATATAGTCCTGTGGGTAACCCAATTGCTGTTTGAGTAATTTGTGCACCAAGATCATCCCAAAGATAGGAATAAGCGCCGGTACCACCACTTCCATTGACAGTAGCATCACCATCTGAGAAGCCGCAATGAGCATCACTAACAATTGTTGAAGCCGTAACTGCAGTTGGTTGATTAATTGTAACATTGGCAGTTGAAGTACATCCATTAGCGTCAGTTACTTCAACTGTAAAAGTACCAGCACATAAACCTGTAGCTGTTTGAGTAGTCTGTGATGATGGATCACTCCAGTCATATGTATATATTGGTGAAATCCCTCCTATAGCAGAAACAGTTGCACTACCATCACACAAACCAGCACATGTCGCATCATTACTTAATGAAATAGATGCAACTAATAAAGCAGGCTCATTTATTACCACAAGATCTATTGCTGAACAACCATTTGCGTCAGTTATTGTTATATTGTATGTACCAGCACATAAACCGGTAGCAGTTGAAGTAGTCTGAGCAGGGGCGGGATCATCCCATAAATAAGAATATGTTCCTAATCCTGTACCTCCACCTCCTATTACAGATGCAGAACCGTCACACAAGCCATTGCAACTTACATCAATGCCTGATGCAACAGCTGTTACAGCAGGATTTTCTGTTATTGTTATTAATGTTGTAGCAGTCGCACTATTTGCGTCAGTTACAGTTAGGATATAGGTTCCGGCACAAAGATTTACAGGATCTTCAATTGTTTGTGATGCAGGATCATCCCATAAATATGTATAAGGAAGGACTCCTCCTGTAACACTTATCTGAGCACTACCATCACAATCTCCGTTACAGGTTATATTTGTTATTGCATCAATAGTTATAATAATAGCATTTGGTTCGTTGATAGTGACCGTTGCTACTGCTGTACATCCATTTCCATCTGTTACTGTAACCGTATAAGTTCCAGAACATAATCCACTTGCAACAGGATTTGTTCCTGCTCCTCCAGACCAGTCATAGCTGTACGCTCCTGTTCCTCCACCTGCAGATACTGTTGCATCTCCATCGCACAGACCAAAAACTGAAACATCATTACTTGAAGTAATTGTTGCAGTTACTGAAGGGTTTTCATTGATTGTTATTGTTGAAGTTGCTGTACATCCATCAGC
>JBDRPR010000241.1:0-2503 GCA_043826845.1 Bacteroidota bacterium | reverse complement strand
TTCATTGAATATCAATTAATTCAATTATAGAGTTGGATAAATTATTTATATACAATTTGTCATTTGCCGGATTCGGAAAAATGGAAATAATGTTGTCATCATTATTCTCAACAATAAGACTATAGCCAACATTAACTGTCGTTGAATCAACAATTGAACAGCCATTTCCGTCATCAGTTACACTTACCCAATAAATATAAGATCCGACTCCTAAAGCGCTTCCATCAACAGAAATGAAACTGTTTGTCTCAGAAGTGTTCCACAGATATGAACTATAACCTGCTGTTACACCTAAAATTATTATATGGTCTGTCGTAATATTAATCACGTCCTGCAATCCAATGTTTGGCGAAACCAGTACAGTAAGAGTGGCATTGGCTGAGGTCTCGCTGTTATATGAGTTTGATATTACACAACTATATGCACCTGCATCTGATAATGAAACGGCAGGAATTGTGTATATGTTTGTATTTGCACCGGAAATATCAATGCTGTTTTTTCTCCATTGATATTGCAGATTTGAATTTGAACTTGCATCGACCGAAAATGTAACAGAATATGTTGAGCATTCGGTCTGACTTTGTGGATCAGTATTGATTGTAATAGGCTCGAATACTGTTATTTCTGTAGAGTCATCGTCAAGGAGATATCGTTTATTTAAGTCATAAAAATCATTTATTAATGCAGTAAAAAGTTCAAAATTCATATTTTGTATTCCTTCAGGTAAATTGTTTATTGTAAATGTCCATATGCAATCAGTTTCATCTGCTAAAACCGGTTTTGGTAATCCGGTGACTGAACTCAACCAAAACTCTGTTTCTATTCCAGTTGCATTGAATGTATCAACAATGGCAGAATTATATTCAACAATGATACTTACACCATTTACCAGCGTATCAGAAAAAGAAATTAAAGCATCAACCAGGTAATCAGATGTTAATAATGTATTGAAAGTGTCAGGATAATTTACTTCAATATCAATTGTAACAGGGTTTCCAATTGCTTCAATGACCGAAACAGGCAATGTAACTGTTGTGCTGTCTATTGCATCCATAATAGCCTGAATTAATTCTTCATCTATCGTGTATATTGTAAATAACTCACTTGTCACATTGTTTCCGGTAGTTAATTCACTCCCGTCAATAGTTATGGATACATTAAGAGAATCTTCATCAAAGTCCGTAAGATCAAAAACCAAATGAACAATTGATGTAATGCTGTCAACATATTCTATGATACCAAGACTGACACCCGCAGGAGCATCATTTATTGTGAAATTTAATGAATCCAGTGTAGAATCAGCAAAAGTTTCATAAGTTAATCCCAGTGTCAATATTCTTCCATTGAGTTGATCTTCGATAAGAGTAGTGTCAGGGGTTACAGACAGCATAGGAGATTCTGTATTAGCGGTTACAGTAATTTCATTGCTTATTGCAGCGATACCTGAAAATAATTCATTACCATCAATAGATACAAGGCAGTGGATTGAATCAGTATCAAAATCAGTGCTGTCGAAAGCTAAATAAATAACAGCATTTAAGGAATCCTGATATATAATGCTGTCAACAGATGTACCTGTCGGGAAATTCATTAAATCAAAATTCGTCAGGGAATTATCAATAAAATAATCATTTTCAATTGATATGTTAAGATATCTGTCATAAAGATTATTCTCTGTTAATGCTATGTCAGGTGAAATTGTAACTACTACTGGTTCAACATAGGCAGATATAGTAATTTCGTTACTTGTCAACGGATTTCCTGAATTTAACTCTGCCCCATCAATAGTTAAACTAAAATGTATTGAATCTATATCAAAATCGGTTCCATCAAAACTCAGAACCACAGTTGAACTGTTAACTGTATTATAATTAACAGAAAGGATTGCAACTCCGGAAGGAGCATTATTAATTGAAAAATTGGCAATATCAAGAATGTTGTCAACAAACACCTCATTTGAAAGAATTGCTGTAATGGTTCTGTTGTCTAATGTTGTTTCTTCAAGCGCCATATCAGGAACAATCATCAATGATGGAGGTTCAATAATTGCTGTTATAGTAAGTTCATTGGAAGTTAAATCAGCCCCTCCGGTCAGTTCAACAGCCAGAATAGTAATACTGAAATGAGTAGAATCTGCATCAAAATCAGTATTGTCAAATGCCAGATAAACAACTGCACTGTCAGGATCAACATAAACAACATTCGAAATAGTTGTTCCAACCGGAGCATTATTAAGGGTGAAATTCCCAACTTCTAATGAATTGTCAACAAATGTTTCATTTGTCAGATTGATATACAGCAAACTCCCGTCAAGATTCATTTCATCCAGAGCAAGGTTTGGAGTAATCAATAAAGAAACCGGTTCGATAATAGCGGCTATTGTAATTTTATTAGAAGATAAATCAGTTCCACCAGTCAGTTCAACAGCCAGAATAGTAATACTGAAATGAGTAGAATCTGCATCAAAATCAGTATTGTCAAATGCCAGATAAACAACTGCACT
>JBDRPR010000240.1:0-6389 GCA_043826845.1 Bacteroidota bacterium | reverse complement strand
TTCGCTTTTTTCAGATTCAGGAAGACGCATAAATATGCTTCATAAAACTCATTAAACCCTTAGGATAAGAAATAGAAAATTAGCTTGCAGCACCCAAATCGTAAAATTTAAATCCGTATGTTGTTGATTATCTGCTAAATGTCTTATGGAACATTATGTAGCGCACAAAACAGGAAAACTGTTTGATGTTTAAACAAAAAGATAGCTATTGCACCAGATACCTCGATACTCTGCATCGGGGTTATTCATTTATTTTGTTCAACCTTAAAAATCAATAGCCCGCTTATTAAAAAGAATATATCCGAAATTGAAAACAAAATAAGTTTGTTTGCTTTCATTGTCGTAGTAATGAAAACTAAAGCTGGCCGGACCGATAGGAGTGTGGTAAACCAAAGCAGCAGTTCCTGTGTAATATTGGTAATTTAATTCCTTGGAATAATAAGGTTTATAGTTAAAGTCCTTTAATATTTTCTCAAATGGTATGAATATATTTGCTTCCAGTCTTAAATCAAGGCTTTTGGTAATTCTGAATACAGTTTTTAGTCCTGTTGCAGTATATCTATGTGCTCTGAAATTTTCCATAAAAATGGTTTTACTGTATGGATCAGGTTGGAATGCAGGACTCATAACCATGGTAGATGTGTAATTGGAAAAAAAAGACTGGTCAGATATAACGGTTTCAAATAATATTCCAGGAGTAAAAATTCCTTTTGTTTTAAAATATTTATTGTACTGAAATTTCATCATAAACCATGAATGATTTTGAGATATGTTCTCAGAAATCAATGCAGTTGAGCCTGGAACATGCTTTTCTTGTCCTGTAATATGCAGTAGCTTGAATAACAAATAAGAACCTTTATTGCCAAACTGTTTAAAATTAATTGTTTTCCTTTCATATGTCAAATGACTTGCCAAATGTCTGAAAGAAGTTTTATCTGTGGTATCTGCCTTGAAAAAATTCTGAGTCTGGTAGTAATTATTATATAGATCAGAAAATGCTGTTCCAAATATTATCCTGTTTTTATTTTTTATTGGAAATCCTATATTCAATCTGATGTTTGTTTCATTCTGTACCAGATACGAAGGTCTGATATCACTGAAAAACAAACCGCTGTACGATCTGAAATAATCCCATCTGTTAAATATCAAAGAAGCATCAAGAAAAAAAGGACGGTTGAATGGAAAATCAACTCTGCCTTTAATCATTGCAGAAGTATAAAATTTCCCAAAATATATATTTGAGGACAAAGTATATGCAAAATTGTCCAGATAATGATATTTTCCTCCCACATATGCCTGATTAATCTGTCTTGATGATATGTTTCCTCCGATTTCAGCTTCAAATTTTTTACGCAGCCTGATATCCAGATCAAGATCAAATAACTTATTAATTGAATCATATTTAGCTACAGGATAAATAGATGAAATTTTTTCATCATTTGCCAGACTGAAAAATTCTTTTTCCAATTGATTAATAGTCAGTAACTTTTTTTTATGTTGTATGCGATTATAAACGTACTTTTTCTGTCCTGAATTAATACCGCTTATATTGATACTTTTAAATTCAATATCTTTAAGTCCTGCTCTGTATTCTATGCGTTTTTTCTCGACTTCTGGTCTTTCAACTTTTCGGTATATTTTATCCCTAATTTCGTTAATTCTGTAACTTGCTTCAGAATAACCATTTTTTATCAGTTCATCAGCTTTATACCAGTCCATTGTGCGGATATTTGAAACAACCGGCTCAATCAATATTCCTTTATTTTCTGGAACTGAAAAATCAGAATTAACTGTTACAAGATTCTCTATCTGAGATAGAAGATCATCATCATCAGGTTTTTCAGAATTAAATGATACTTTAGACCCAATAATAATATCCGGATTAAAATCACTGATAACAATATCTATAGGAAAATTATTCAAAATTCCTCCATCAAATAAAAGCCTGCCATCAATTGTAATTGGTTTAAAGTACAATGGAATTGTCATCGAAGCACGAATTGCAGAAGGCAATTGCCCTGACCTAAATACAATAGCTTCGTTTGCATAAACATCGGTAGCAACGCAACGAAAAGGAATAAACAGACTGTCGAAATTGTAATTTGCCTTTGCTATTGCAGATGAAAAAATTTTCATAAAAGCAAAATCCATTTGATTTGGAGAAATAAAATTTGTCGGTAAAATAGGCTGAAAAACAGAATCATATTTGAAATCCAATGCAACCCAGGCAGCATTTGGATCATCTTCGTATGAATAATAAATATACTTCTCATCCATAATTCCAAAAGCCCATCTGTTAAAATCATCCGACTTAAACAATTCTTCCATATCTTCAGGGGAATAGCCAATTGAATACAAACCTGCAATAATTGCACCTATGGATGTTCCTGCAATATAATCAATTGGTATATTATTCTCTTCCAATGCTTTTAAAACTCCAATATGAGCCATTCCTTTTGCTCCTCCGCCACTTAAAACAACTCCAACAGTCTGTGATTGAAGAGAAATAGTACTAATTATAAAAAACAATATACCAAGAAAACAGATTTTCATTTGAACTAAATATTGATTTTATTGTCAGTAATTTGTAAAAAAATCCCTACAAAATTAAAACTTTTGCTCTGTAAATTTTTTAAAATTGAAAAAAATACAGACTTTCGTATGTTAATCACGAATTGTCATCATTAAGTTTAATAAATATGAATTTTAAACCATTGAATATATTATGTTTAATCATTATAATTTCAACTATTAGTTCATGTAATTATTTTGAAAAAGAAGAAATAGAGATTTCTGAATCTGAATTGTTAGATGCCGACATAAATGAAAATAAAAAGATAGCTGAGTTATTAAACTCATTTTCTATTAACTGGACACAATTGACTTGTACCGATACCGGATATATTGTTTATCATCCCTGCGATGCTGAGAATAATACGATCATCATTGAAAAGAAGGAAAACAATTATTTTTTGTCATATAACTGGGGACAGGAATCAACAGTTCATAAAATTAATTCAATTGACAAAAAAGCTAAAAATAAGTATGTTATAACAGCAGAATTCGGAAATGAATCCTTTGAATTTATTATTTCTTTTCTTGATAAGGATAAAACAAGAGCAACATGGGAATGGTCATGGAAAGATGCGTTTGATGGTACTAAAAAATATTTTCAGAAAGTATTTACACCTACCAATCATTTGTCAGAATATTCAGAATATAAACAGCCATGTATTGAGTGCTGGGAACCTGCTAATTGTATTGACTTTATTGCTGAATTTGAAAAAAGGAAAACTTATGAACTCTTTGAGAATATCCATTTTAAATCTAGAATAGATGAAACTTTTTTACATCCATATCCTGATTTATTGAAATATTTTGATCAACAAAAAATAATACAAAAAACTGATGATCAATTTTTTATTTTTGAATCAAAACAGGATACAGCTTCTTCATTTGATGAAGCAATCATGGTTATTGATTTAGATTTGAATGCAATCACAATTTCTTTTGCAAAAGATAATAAATGTTTATTAACTATGTCTGAAGTAGAAGAAAAGCTATACCCAAATACAATTACAAATTGGATTTCTGAAAGGAAATAGTATATTTCCTCTGTAGTTATAATGCAAATGGGAAAAATTTCCGCATCAATTGGATTAATCATGTTATAGGTTAAAAGGTTGAGCAGCTGGTTTAGTCAATGGACTATCGTTTTTGGTTTTTGACAACATACCGGCAACTTTCAACCAAACCAGACACCCAACCCAAACCCATAAACCATTATCAAAAATGCGACAATTTACCCCGTTTCAAGTATAGCAATTTATTTTATCGGTTAGAGGTTTACCTGACCTCACTGATAGAATTCGGGAGGGCAGGGAACCTATATAAAATTTCATTTTGGTATGTGAATATTTTAGAAAATTTATATATAGATTTGATATCTGGAAATTGTGCAATATGCCTTTTTGTAAAATACTGATATTTAATCTTTTTGTTTTCATTTGTTTTATTTCTGCTTACTCTCAGCATGACAAAAAACAGATTCAGGCAATTAGTACTACTACACCAATAAAAGTTGACGGAATTCTATCTGAAACTGAATGGCAAAATGTTCCTGTTGCAAAAGATTTCACTGAATTCTCACCTAACAATGGAAGTAGCCCTTATTGTCTCACTGAAGTCAGGTTTTTATACGATCAATCAGCTTTGTATGTCGGTGCAATACTTTATGATAACAATCCCGACAGCATTTTAAAAGAACTAAGTGTTCGAGATGACGATTATGCAAACAGTGATTTTTTTTCAGTTGATTTATGTCCATACAATGACGGCATAAATGCATACGAATTTAAAATCTATGCTTCAGGAGTTCAGTCGGATATGAAATACGGCACTATGTATAATTCAGATAATGAAGAAAATGGTTATAAGAATTGGGATGGTGTATGGCAAAGTGCTGTTAAAATTACTGATCAGGGATGGATTGTAGAAATGAAAATACCTTATTCAGCCATTCGATTCCCCGAAACATCAGTTCAGAAATGGGGACTAAATATGTTCAGATCAATCCGTAGAAACAGAGAAATCTCAACCTGGAGTTTTGTAGATGTTGCAAAAGAAAATATTTTAATTCAATCCGGCGAACTGATTGGTATTGAAAATGTAAAACCACCTCTGAGATTGTCCGTTTTGCCTTATATTTCAGGTTATCTTCAGAATGAATCTCAGGGTAATACCTGGGATTATTACTTCAATGGCGGTATGGATCTAAAATATGGTTTAAATGAAAGTTTTACTCTGGATATGACTCTGGTACCTGATTTTGGCCAAATCCAATCTGATGACGAAATTTACAATTTATCACCGTTTGAGGTTATGTATGACGAAAAACGCTCATTTTTTACTGAAGGCACAGAACTGTTTAACAAGTGTGACATATTTTATTCAAGGAGAATAGGAGAGGAGCCTGAAAATTATCCTGTTATAGAAAATGATTCAAGTATTAAAGAAATTGTCCATAATCCTGATAAAACCAAACTGATAAATGCATCCAAATTTTCCGGAAGAACAAAAAGCGGACTCGGAATAGGCATATTCAATGCAATGACTTCCGAATCAAAAGCAGAAGTAATTGATACAAATGATATTATAAAATTTATTACTACTCAGCCATTTACAAATTATAATCTGATTGTACTGGATCAAAACCTGTGGAAAAGCTCTTATGTTAGCCTTATAAATACTCATGTAAATAAAACGGAATATAATGCTAATGTTACCGGAACTGAATTCTATTTTACTGATCCTAAAAATGTGTTTGCAATAAAAGGAAATTTAATAGGAAGTCAGAAATATTTTAAAAATTCTGATGATATTTTTGGTTATAAATATAGTCTGGAATTGGGGAAAGTAAGCGGAACCTTAAATTATCTTGTTGGTAATAACCTTAAAACAGACAAATATGATCCAAATGATATGGGTATAAATCTGGCGACAGATGTAAATGAATATTATCTTCAGGTTGAACATCATATTTATAAGCCATTCTGGAAATGTATGGAGATGCACAACGAATTGATTATCGAGCACAGCAATTTATATAAACCATCAGAATTCGCATTTGTAAAAATAGAATATAATCTGATTACAACATTTACAAATTATTTGACATTTAGCTTGTTTACTGAGGATTATCCTGTTGGATTCAAAGATTATTTTGAACCAAGAGTGCCAGGGAGATTTATTGATATGGGTAATTTTTATATCGGCGGTGTGTTTTTTTCAAGTGATTATAGAAAAACTCTTGCGCTTGACTCCAAAATCAGTACATGGAAAGGTAATTTTTTTACAAATCCTAACGGAATTTCTTTGATGCTAAGGTCAAGAATTCGCATAAGCGATAAAATGCTGCTTGTTTTTATGACAGAGTACGATATTTCTGATAATGAAGCCGGCTATGTTGATCATACAATTGACTCGATATATTTTGGTAAAAGAAATGTAAAAACAATAACAAATACTGTGTCCACAAGTTATATATTCAATCCTCTGATGTCATTAAATCTGAGAGTTAGACATTACTGGTCTGAAATTGATTATAATACATTTTATAATCTGGAAAACGATGGTAGCCTGACCGCTGTTGATTATTATGAAAACCAAGACATTAGTTTTAATGCATTTACTGCTGATATAGGTTTCAAATGGTATTTTGCCCCCGGCAGCGAGTTAAACATTGTGTGGAAAAATGCAATTTATAATACACAAAATATTATCGTTCGAAATTATTTTGATAACCTTGTAAAAACATTTGATTTTCCTCAAGTGATTAATTTCTCGATTAAATTGATGTACTATCTGGATTATCAGTATTTAATAAAAAA
>JBDRPR010000239.1:0-3246 GCA_043826845.1 Bacteroidota bacterium | reverse complement strand
TCTGTAAGTATGACCAGCAATTAATGAAGTTGCATTTGCATAAAGATTAGTAGTAGTTGCTAAAGTTAAATTAGTAAGAGAGATATCAGTCCATGTATTTAATGCAGAACTATCTTCTAAAATAACTTGAAATGTTAAATTAGTAGTAGCACCACCAGCAACATACCAGTACAAAGTTGGTGATGTTGTATATTCAACAACTCTATCTACAGGATACGAAGCAGTAGGTGGGTATGCTGTTATTACTCCAATAGCATCTGTCTTAAAATCTTCCACCGCTGAATAATTGATTTCACTATTAGTAGTATATGTAACTTCTACTTGCCAGTAGTATGTTGTAGATGAAGCTAAACCTACTAACACCAAAGCAAATATATCTGTACCAGCACTTAGTGTAACTTGAACACCATCATCCAAAATACCATTAACATCAGTGTCAGGTGCTGTAGAATAAATTACTTTATAAGTTAAATCTGCTTCATACTCTAATGTGTACCAATAAAATGTTGGTGTTAATGTATAAACAGTTGCTAAATCTATTGGGAATGAAGGATATGCTTCAACTGCGCCACCTTTTGTCGTAAAATAATTTACAGCAGAATATTTTACTATTCTATCGTCCCTATCAAAGGAAGCAGGGGCAGTACCATCATTATAATAAGCAAGGACTCTCCAATAATATCTTTTATTACCTTTAAGCCCAGTAACTGATTTAGTTATTGCAGAAAGATTATCGTAAGCAGCAGCAAATATTGCAGGGGTTGTTTCTGCATCGTACCATTCTGCCTCAGTTGGCGCAGATAATTTTTCATAAACTTGAAGATAATATTTTAGATTACCAGTAGATTGAGAAATATACCAAGAAAACAATATTGGGTCATATTGGTAAACTGCTACGCCACTTGACGGATTTGATAAAGATAGTGTAAAACCTTCTGTGGTTTTAAAGCTGAATTCGTCAGAAAAAATATCTATAGTTCCGTTATCATATTTGACTCTCCAATAATACCAAGTAGCATCTGCTAAAGGGAAATTTGTATCGGTATCTTTTGTGTAATATTTAACATCATTAGCAGTAACAGTAAAGTCGTTATAACCGCCGAGAATATTATCAACTGAAAGAATAGTTGTATAAGCTCCAGAAACAGTTCCAATTTCAATATCATAAGCAGTAGGGGTACCTTGTCCCTCATCCCATTGGAATATTGGTAATTTTGAAACTCCTGTTATTGTGTTAAGTGGATCAATAAGTCCTTCATCATCGGTAATTGTAGATGAAGCAGTTGCAGTTCCGATAAAGCCTTTTGTTAAGGAATTAATTGTACCAATAATTGTTTCATCATCTTCCCAAAGAATATCATTAGTTGCAGTAACAGTAATTAAGCCTGAAGGACTGCCAACTGAAATTGTAATATTACCTTCACCAGAATAATCTGTAGCGGCATCTGCAGTTCCAGTAGCCCAAGTCATTACAACTGTAACATCGCTATGCTCAACAAGTCCATTACCATTAACCGTTGCAATAAAATTAACTGTTCCACCATTTTCAGCAATAGGAGAAGTTGAAACTGACAAATCAACAATTTCATCATCAGTAATTGTAACTGTTTCTACGTCATCTGTAAATGTTACACCAGCAACAGCCGTTGATATTGTAGTGATTACTGTTTCATCTCCTTCTAAGTTAAAATCGGTTATAGCAGCGACATTAAAAGTACCAATTTGTGCTGTATTTGCAATTGTAAAAGAAGTAACATTTGTATAATCTGTGCCATTAGTAGCGCTTCCAGCGTATGCGACATTAAGAGTTAATGCTCCTCCCCCACTTAAGCTGACTGTTCCACCGCCACTAACTGTTGCCGTTAAAAGTGCTGAGCCAGCATTCTCTACAACTGATACTCCACCACCAGTTAGTGTGATTGATTCCGCATCAGTAATATTAAAAGATGTTGCAGTTCCAATATTTACGGAACCAGCTCCCGAATATGCAACAATAGTAATTGTTGCAGTTACACTTTCAGTTCCTTCTAAAAAACTATCATCAACCGATGTAATTGTTAATGGTATTAGCACACCTTCTAGTGTACCACTAGGAATTGTAATATCACCTTCACCAACTACATCACCTGTAGCACCTGTCCAAGTTATGGTTAAAACAATATCAGCATCAGCTGCTGCATTTGTTAATTCAGTAAATGAGGCTTCAACATCAATAGTTCCACCATTTTCAGCAATTGGAGTAACTCCATTTAGTGATAAATTAACTGTATAGGTTTGTGCACCTATACTTGACATAATCCAAAAGGATAAAAATATTATCATCCTTAAAAATGTAAATTTGTGTTTCATAAGACACCTCTTTCAAAATTAATGGAAATTAAGGCTGGTAGAGTAAAAACAATAGTTGACAGAAAAAGGAAACAGCTCAAAAAAATAAATTTTTTAGCCATGGTATACCTCACTCACTATGAATTAAATAATTATTTTATCGGCTGGATAAGTGTAATTGGAATATTTCATTATAGTCTAAATATTATTTCCTCTTACGTTTGCTAACATACGGCGATAAATTAAAGATGTCAAGTAAAATTTTATATTATTAAAAATATTTTAGGACAAATACTCCACATTATGCATAATATTCGTTTTCAGTTGTTTTTCTAAACTTTTGCTAAAAATATTTTTTCAGAGATTGTGATTATTCTCACAGTATTTTTCAGTGGATTCACGCTCAATCAGCATATCACCTCACTTTATAACTTGATAAACTTTATAACTTGATAAACTTTATAACTTGATAAACTTTATAAACTTTCCAACTTCATGTCAGAAATTAGCCAAACACAAGATTCAGTTGTTTATTTAATTAGCAGACACTTTTTCGCTTCGAAATATTTTTCTGATTTCATTGTGTATATATATGTACCGCCCGTGATTCCAGCGGCATCGAATTTAACCTCGTATTTCCCTTTTTCTTTAACTCCACTAAATAGAGTTTTTATTTTCTTGCCGAGTATGTCGTAAACATTTATTTCAACAAATGATTTTTCGGGAACTTCATAAATTATAAGAGTAGATGGATTAAAGGGATTCGGGTAATTCTGATAAAGTGTGTAACTGCCCGGCTGTTGAACAGATTCATCGTTCTTTACAACAATTGAAATTACGCCGGAAATATTTTCCGTACCATCCCAAAAACCGCCTCCGCTCTCACTGTATCCGCCGTAGAAATATTCTCCTTCCCTG
>JBDRPR010000238.1:0-3492 GCA_043826845.1 Bacteroidota bacterium | reverse complement strand
ACTCCTGTATATGGCGGAATATGGGAAGAAAATCCGGATACTTCAACCGTAATTGATAAATGGGTCCGTACCAATATTCATGAAGCTGTAATTTATGGAGTAGAATCTACAGTCCGATACAACTTTATGAATCGTTTTATTATAGAGGGCGGTTATAATTATACATACAACGAGAACACTTCAACAGGCAGTCAGTTACCATATTTTCCAGGAGAATCAATATTTTCAAAATTGATTTACAATTGCCAGTTTTCTGATGAATTTACCGGATCAGTATTTATCAGTTTTCTGACATCTAAAAACAGATCTGCATGGAACTGGAAACCAGCAAGTGACGCGAGTTATGATGATGAAAGCGGGCTTATTACTGAACTTGGTGATTATGAAATGATAAATGCAGGGGTGAATTTTTCATATTACAATATAAGATTCTTTGTGAAAGCAGAAAACATTCTTGGGCAAGATATTGAATATCTTGACGATGCCTACACCCAGATTGAAGGAGAGCCTATATATAAAGCAGGGGTTACAATAAGATTTTAATTTATTACAACCTGAAGATAATATCCTGACAACAAATAGAACATCTTTTGCTAACAAGAATATAAAAGTCGAATAAGGCATATTCTTGTTAAGACATAAGTATAGAATGAATTGGAAAAAATTCTTATTATGTATATTATTTGTCAGAGTTTGTAAGATCAAATACTGGTAAAAATAAATTAACAGTTATATAAATTTCAGGTTATACACATTTCTTTTCTTTACTAATAAAATATCGGGGATTATGCAGAATAGATTATTAGTAGTAGTAATTGGGGTAATATCATGCTTAACAGTTTTATCACAGACATCTGATTCCACAAAAACAGGATTAGAAATTTCAGGGTATATTCAGGCACAATATCAGCATTTTGTTATTAATGATACCACAGGATCTGTTCCAAAACATTTCGCAAAATACTATGGTGGTAATTTTGTTAATGATGTTACCTGTGATCGGTTTATGATCAGAAGAGGAAGATTAAAGTTTACACACAGAGGTCAATTGACAAAAGGTGTTTTATCATGTGATTTTACAGAAAAGGGCTTTTCTGTAAAAGATATTTATATTGATCTGACAGAAAAATATCTTAAAGCATTTACTTTCTCTGGAGGCTTATTCAGCAGGTCCTTCGGTCATGAAGTCGAATATTCAGCAAGCTTAATTGAATCACCAGAAAGATCTCTTGTTGTCCAACACCTGTTTCCTGGAGAAAGAGATCTTGGTTTGAAATTTAATTTTAATATGCCTGAAAAATCCCCTTTGCATTTTCTATCGCTGGATGCTGCAATTATTAATGGAAATGGTTCTGCTGTAGAAACAGATAATTATAAAGACTTCATTGGAAGGATAAATCTCTCTTCTAATAAAGAAAATGAAAAATTCTATGTTTCCTTTGGTGCATCATTCTATAGTGGTAGCGTCAATCATATCTATGAGCCTGTTGATACTGTTGCATCCAATACTGCAAGAAAGTATTCCATATACCGTTTTGGGGAATATACAGATACAGTCAGGCATGGAGTTTATATTGATTCACTCTGGGCAGATACAAATGTGGTTGTTTCTTATAAAGGATTTAAAGTGGATACTGCCACCACCTATGCATGTGGGACAACTGGTGGTAAAGTAAAAAGAGAATACTATGGTATTCATGGTGAACTCAGGGTTAAAAGTCCGTTTGGAAGACTAACCATTCGCGGAGAATATATTACAGGAACACAGCCAAGTGCAGTGAATACAAACCAGTTTGACAAACCAACTGTCATATATAATGATATGAACTCAGCAAGCCCATCCGGGCCAATTACAGGAGTATCATGGCCGGTTCATAAAGTTCCTCAACCATACAGACCTGTTAGTGTCGGAAGTAAAGAAATTCCGCATAATACACTTGTGAGGAAATTTAATGGAGGGTATATATATTTTATTCAGGATATTATGGAAACAGGACATCAGATTGTTATAAAATATGATTGGTATGATCCAAACAGCGAAATTGAAGGAAAAGATATTGATACAGATTATATATTTGATACCACAGATAGCTTGCCCAATACATATTTATCGCCTGCAGACGTTAAAATATCCACCTTTGGAATTGGATGGAACTGGCAGGTAAATGAAAATGTCATGATCATGCTTTATTATGAAAACATTAAAAATGAAATTACAGAGATAGACATTTTCGAAGGTGATATTGCTTCGGGATGGTATCCGCACCCCGGAATGATGTCAGATATCCGAAATGATCTGATAACAATAAGACTACAATATAAATTTTAAATATTTAAATCCCGGGAAAATGAAAAGAAAGAATATTTCAATAACAACATTGCTGTTATTTTTAGTGGTTATTCAGGTTTTTGCAGATACAAAATTCTACCGGGCATCATATCGAGATGATCCATCCACAACAATTGTTATAGGCTGGTGTGATGACGGAACATCCACTAATGCTGCAGTATATTATGGTACAGATGATTTTAGCAACATGTACAATCTATATCCTAATTTTCATGGAATTGACAGAACTCAAAATCATGCAGGAATGACACACCGGTTTGCCCGCCTGACCGGATTACAACCAAATACTGTTTATTATCTCGTTATAAAGGATGATCAAAGTACAAGCACCCGAATGTCTTTCAAAACTCTACCAGATGACCCAAATGTTCCTGTCATGTTTATCTCGGGAGGTGATACAAGAACAGGCATGTGGCCAGAGTTCGAGTACGATCAGTGTCGCCCAAGAAGACAATTGGGGAACCAACTGGTAGCTAAAATCAGACCGGATTTTATTGCCTTCTCAGGTGATTTTACATTTCTGGGAACTGATTCAGAGTGGAGCGACTGGTTTACAGACTGGCAGCAAACCATTGCGACAGCTACAAAAAACAGGTTGTTTGCCTGTGTGCCGGTTTATGGAAATCATGAAGCCAATAGTGATCTGTATAATATGTTCGATATTCCAAATAACAGCAATTATTTTGCAATTGATGTGGGTGGTCAGCTAATGCGTTTGTACAATCTGAATTCAGATCTTGAATGCGATGCCAGTCAGCTTGGCTGGTTTGAAGGAGATCTGCAGAATTATACAGGGACAGGGATTGAGCCATACTGGAAAGCACTTCAGTATCATATTCCTCTTGTTCCTCATGGAGAATATACACCTCAAACCTCCATGATCAATTGTTGGGCATCACTTTTCCCAACGTATAAGATAAAGCTTGCGATGGAAGGCCATACTCATATTCAAAAAATCACAAATCTTATTTCACCCTCATCCGGGACAGGAAGTGATAATGGTTTTATTACTGATACAGTGAACGGTACTGTGTTTCTGGGAGAAGGATGCTGGGGAGCTCCATTACGAGACCTTTACACCTATTACTCATCATCAAAAGCTTGTAACTGGACATACGCCCAGGACAGATTTCCCGGATTCA
>JBDRPR010000237.1:0-5082 GCA_043826845.1 Bacteroidota bacterium | reverse complement strand
ACTGATGTTACGCAAAAGCAATATAAAGAAGATTCCTCACTTTGTCGGAATGACATTGCATGTCTTTTACAGGAGGGAGAGGGTGGGCGTCCAAATAAATAATTTAAATTGAGAACAACGATCATAGACGCCCACCCTCTCCCTCTATCATGCATCACAGGCCATGTCATTCCGAATGAAACGTAGTGAAATGAGGAATCTTAAAAAATGTAAATATGTTATTTTGCGTAACATCAGTAATTAAGTGCAGTCTTTCCTCAGTCAAGTTATTTTGTATTAATCTATGGATTCTACATTTCCGGTTACCAGCAACAATATAGTATGGTTTACAGGATCGTTTGTAATTACGGTTATGGTTTTATTTTGCTTATTTTTCTTTCCTCTAGAATTAAAAGTTGTTTTAATAGTACTTGATTTACCAGGAGCAATCACATCGTCAGCGGGATTAGTTGCAGTACATCCACAACTGGCTTTAATTTTTCTGATATACAAATCAGTTTTTCCCTTATTGGTAAATTGATAATCATAAGAAACAGATTCACCCGCTTTAATATTACCAAAATCAAAAGTTGTATTTTCGAATTCAATTACAGGAGCTTTTGCTAATTGTTCTGGAGTAAGCGAAGAGAAATCTTCTTCAATAGTTGCACTTACAGAAAGTCTATTTCTGGGATCATAAGCATCATTTATTTTAACATCTATTCTGTCAATAATAAAACCCCAATCATTTTTCTTTTTTGCATCATAAGTAGCAATGATTTTTCCTGTCTCGTTCGGTTTTAATAATTCTGGTTCAGTTTTTAAAGTGATATGTGAAGGAATATTTTCGAAACTGATATTAATATTTTCCTGTCCATCGTTTAGAACTTCTACTGATTCAGTTTTAATTTCAGTATTTTTTATTTTCATCATAGCAATATGATTGGATTTCAATCGCAAACTGCCCATCTGTTGTGGATATTTATCAACAATAGACAGTGGTTTTGCTGTAACAGAACCTTCAATTCGTAAAACAACAGTAGGATTTTCGGCATTGGATAAAATTGTAATGGTTTTATTGAATTTTCCCGGGCGATTTTGTGGATTGTATGTTGCTTTTACAAATCCAGTTTTCCCTGGAGCAACCGGAGTTTTTGTCCAATCAGGAGTTGTACATCCACATGAAGCTTTAACATTACTGACAATCAAAGGCTCACTTCCTGTATTTGTAAACTCAAATTTGCAGGTCGCAGGGCCATCCTCCTCTTTAATATCACCAAAATTGTGCACTTCTTTGTCAAAAGAAATTGCCGCTTGTTTTTGCTGAGAAAAAACAGGAACATTCATTATTATACTAATTAAAACTACTGAGATAATAAATACTTTCATTTTATCTTATTATATATTTTTAAGTTTTAACAAAATTATTCTTTACTAATTCTGTTTTCCTGTTTTTAGTGCAAGGAAATCAAACACATTAACAAAAATTAACAATGCAGGCAATAACATAAAGAAATTAGCAGGATTTCCAAAATATTACTTAATTTTATGCTGGATTTAATTATATGTGCATTATTCAGATAAAAATACATTTTAAATTATTTTTAACAGGTTGTTTATTATTGACATCCCTGATAATTAATGCCCAGTTTTATAATGGACATCAGATGTCTTTCGGAAAAAACCGCGTTCAATACAGTGATTTTGTGTGGCAGTTTTATCGGTTTAAAAAATTTGATACATATTTTTATGCTGGAGGAAATGAACTGGCTCAATATATCAGCAAGTCTGCTATTTCAAAAATTGATGAATTCGAAAAATATTTTGATTATGCCTTAGACAAACGAATAATTTTTGTTGTCTATAATACTCTATCTGATTTAAGACAAAGTAATATAGGTCTATCCACGGAAGATGACGCGTATAACATTGGAGGAACCACTAAAATTATTGATAATAAGGTTTTTATATATTTCGATGGGGATCATAAAAAGCTTGATCAACAAATTGCAGCAGCAATTGCTGAAGTAATTATTAATGAATATCTTGTTGGAAATGACCTCAAAGCCAGAGTAGCCAATACAACATTAATCGCACTTCCTGAATGGTATGTCAATGGTTTAATATCATATCTTAGCAGAAACTGGGATTTTGAAATTGAAAATCGTGTTAAAGATGGAATCTTATCGGGTAAATATGAAAAGTTCAATCGTCTCACTGGAGATGACGCAACCTATGCCGGACATTCGATCTGGTACTACATTGCAAGTAAATATGGGAAAAAAGTAATACCAAACATATTATACCTGACCAGAGTCAGTAAAAACATTGACAGCGGATTTATGTATGTGGTAGGCTCCTCTCTTAAATACTTATCCATGGATTGGTTGCATTTCTTCGATGACATTTATTATACTCAAAATGGCTATCGAAATCTCCCAGAGGATGAAAATAACATTTTGAAAAAATCAAACAAAGTAGAACAATTTGATCAGTCAAAAATCAGTCCAGACGGAAAATTAATTGCCTATACAACAAATGAAATGGGCAAATATAAAATATTTTTGTATGATGTTGAAAAACAAAAACACAGAAAAATATTTAAAAAAGAACATAAGCTCGATCAGATAACTGATTACTCCTATCCTGTATTAGGCTGGCATCCCTCTGGAAAAATCCTTGCATGGTTTTATGAAGATAAAGGCACTTTGTTTTTATGTTTATATGATATTGAAGAAAAAAAAGCGGAAAAACGTGAAATTATCTATTTTAATAAAGTTTTAACATTTGATTATTCAGAAGATGGATTTAAAATGGTTTTATCAGCAACTAAACGAGGACAATCTGATATTTATATATATAATGTTCCTTCGAATTCGGTTCAGAATGTTACTCAGGATTTTGCAGATGATACAGAACCAAGATTTATTAACAACTCAAAAGAAATAATTTTCAGTTCCAACAGAATTGATGATACTTTAAGTATTGAAAAACAAACAGGTTTTAATATAAATCCTGCATATGATATTTTTATATATAACTTAAATTCTACTGATAATAAACTTAAACGGCTCACATCAACCACCTATACAAACGAAACTTCTCCATATATAACCGGAAAAAATTTATTTTGCTTTTTAAGTGATGATAATGGTATAGTTAACCGGCATATTGCCTCCTTTGACAGCTCAATTGCATATATTGATACTACTACTCATTTTATTTATTATACTGTCAGTCACCCATTAACAAATTACTCAAGAAATATTCTTTTTCATGATTTGAATTTAAACGATAATAAATCTGCAGAATTGATTTTTTCAAATGATAAATACCATTTGTTTTACAACCCTTTAAACCTGAATACAGAATCCTTATCAGGAAATTATTCTAATACATTTTTTAAAAACAACTTTGATAAACTTAACAAACAAAAAGATACAATAGTAAACACCGTGAATACATTTAAATATATTCATGTTGTTGATAGTTCTGAAAATAGAAACGATGAAATTGATATAAACAATTATATATTTGAAACAGAAAAGAAAGCACCTAAATCATCTGTTGAAAAATCCGACACTACCTTCAGCCGAGACACTACAATAAATCCGGACTTCGATTACCCAAAAATCCGATATTATTTTAAAGCTTTTTATACAAACTATCTGGTAAACCAGATAGATTTTAATTTTTTAAACCAGACTTATCAGGCATATACCGGCGGTGCAGTATATTTTAATCCGAATTTTAGTTTACTTTTCAAACTGGGCACTAATGACCTTATGGAAGATTACAGAATTACGGGTGGATTCAGGATTTCCGGAAATTTTGACAGCAACGAATATCTGCTATGCTTCGAAAATCTTAAAAAACGCTGGGATAAGCAGTTTGTTTTTCATCGTCTGGCATTCCTGAATCCAACAACCAATGGGGATTATCTTGTTAAAAATCATACTCATGAGTTACATTATATAATGAAATATCCTTTTAATCAAGTTTCAAGATTTGATTTTACAACTTCATACAGATATGACAGACAGGTTTATAAAGCAAGATCGAGTATCCATGACCTTCAAAAAGAAAACGAATACATGAATTGGGCAGGTGTTAAGGGAGAATATGTTTTTGATAATACTCTTGACTTAGGAGTCAACCTGTATGATGGCACAAGATATAAACTATTTGGTGAAGCCTATAAACAAATAGATGCAATAAAATCAGATCTTTTTGTTGTTGGTTTTGATTTCAGACATTATGAAAAAATACATAGAAATCTAATCCTAGCAAGTAGATTTGCCGGCAGCACTTCTTTTGGCAACAGCCTGTTAATATATTATCTTGGAAGTGTTGATAACTGGATAAACCTATCGGCAAAAGTTGAAAAATTCGATCAGACAATTAAACCAAACCCTGAAAAACATTGGGTTTATCAGACACTTGCTACAAATATGAGAGGGTTTACTCAAAATGTCAGAAACGGAAATACATTTCTGATAATGAATAACGAATTGCGCTGGCCTATAATTCGTTATTTTACAAACAAACCGATTAACTCTGACTTTTTAAATACTTTTCAATTAATTGGATTCTTTGATATAGGGACAGCCTGGACTGGTTCATCTCCTTTATCTGATGAAAATTCATATAATAACGATGTGTACAATGAGCCGTACGGTCCGGTTATAGTAATTATTGATAATGAAAAAGATCCATATGTTTATGGTTTTGGGTTTGGTTTACGAAGCCGTTTGCTTGGATACTTTATAAGGGTTGACTGGGCATGGGGGGTTGATTCAGGTGTATTATTGCCAAGAATATTTTATGTATCTTTAAGTCTGGATTTTTAACCTGAAATATAATGCGAAATAATACCAATTACAGAAGAAACTGCACGGGATTGGTCCCTGAAAACTTGTCGTTGGAAACCAGGCAAATAACCGGAAACTGATTATTAATATATTAAGAGATAAATTTTATAGTTTTTGATAATATATAACTGAACTTTCGCAAGCTCCTATCACCCTGCTTGCAGTAGGGATGTGTAATTCGATATTTTTGTAAGCTTTTCATTATCAGATATTATTTTTTCCAACAAGGATT